>NZ_QUGE01000007.1:0-100303 GCF_003478825.1 Peptoclostridium sp. AF21-18 | reverse complement strand
ACCCTTCGAGATATTTTATGATAAACTGTTGCACTTAGCTTGACAATTCGCCCATTAAATCATTACTTTAACACATCATTGTTTATTTTATTTAATTCAAATTTATTAAATATATACTACTTATTTAGCTTCTCCGTACATTTCTTTTAATTTAGCCTGGATTTCTTTGTTTTCTATATATTCATCGAATTCCATTTTTCTATCCATTATTCCATTTGGAGTTATTTCTATTATTCTGTTTGCTAAAGTTTCTATCATCTGGTGGTCATGAGAAGTAAATAGTATTACTCCTGGGAATTTTTCAAGTCCCTGGTTGACAGATGTTATAGATTCTAGGTCAAGGTGGTTAGTTGGATCATCTAAAACAAGTACGTTAGCGTTAGAAAGCATCATTTTAGAGAACATACATCTAACTTTTTCTCCCCCTGATAATACTTTAGCTTCTTTTAGAGCTTCATCTCCTGAGAATAACATTCTTCCTAAGAACCCTCTTACGAAACTTTCACTTTTTTCTTCTGAGAACTGTCTTAACCAGTCAACTAATGAATATTCGCATCCATCGAAGAATTTATTGTGGTTTTTAGGAAGGTAATCCTGAGTAGTAGTTACTCCCCATTTGTACGAACCGCTATCTGGCTCCATTTCTCCCATTATTATGTTGAATAATGTAGTAGTAGCTATTTCATCACCCATAAATACTATTTTTTCATCGTTTTCAAGTCTGAATGATACATCATCAAGAACTTTTACACCATCTATAGTTTTTGTTAGGTTGTGAACTTCAAGTACTTCATTACCTATTTCTCTAGCTGGAGTAAATCCAACATATGGGTATCTTCTGCTTGAAGGTTTTATATCTTCAACCTGTAATTTATCTAACTGTTTCTTTCTTGAAGTAGCCTGTTTAGCTTTAGAAGCATTTGAGCTGAATCTTGCTATGAACTCTTTTAACTGAGCTATTTTTTCTTCCATTTTCTTGTTCTGGTCTTTCTGTAGCTGTAATGCTAACTGACTTGATTCATACCAGAAGTCGTAGTTACCAACGTACATCTGTATTTTACCGAAGTCTACGTCTACTATGTTTGTACATATCTGGTTTAAGAAATGTCTATCGTGTGATACAACTATTACTATAGAGTTTTCTAAATCCATTATGAAGTTGTTTAACCAGCTTATTGATTGGAAATCAAGGTGGTTGGTAGGCTCGTCAAGTAATAGTATTTCTGGTTCACCAAATAATGCCTGGGCAAGAAGAACCTTAACCTTTTCAGCACCTGTAAGCTCTTTCATTAGTTTGTGGTGCATATCTTTTTCTATGCTAAGTCCCATAAGGATTTTTTCTGCATTAGTTTCAGCATCCCATCCATTTAACTCTGCAAATTCTGCTTCAAGATCTGCTGCTTTTATACCATCTTCTTCTGTGAAGTCTTCTTTCATGTATAAAGCATCTTTTTCCTGCATTATATTCCAAAGTCTTTCATGACCTCTTATTACAACGTTTAGTACTTCTTCTTCTTCGTATTCGAAGTGGTCCTGTTTAAGTACTGACATTCTTTCTTTTTCTGTTATTGAAACGCTACCTGTATTAGGCTCTATTTCTCCTGATAATATCTTTAAGAATGTAGATTTACCAGCTCCATTAGCTCCTATTATTCCGTAGCAGTTTCCTTTTGTAAACTTAAGGTTTACATCTTTGTATAGTTCTTTATCGCCAAATCTAAGTCCGACATTCGTTACCTGTAACATAAATTTTTCTCCCTTTCTATTTTGATTTTTATATTTGATAAATTTATTATTTTCGTTTTAACTTTAAATAATTCTATTCAACACAATCCCTTATATGATATCTTATATTTCACTTTCAGTCAACAAATTCATTCAATAAAAAAGCAGCTACTAAACTTTAGTAACTGCTTTACAATCTGGTTATAATTCTTTTTAGTTGAATAGTACACAAACTTTAACCTGTTTTGATTCTGGTTTAACTAAGTTTGCAAATATTACAGAGCTCTTATCTCCTGTACATCTTTCTTCAAATTCTAACATTAATTCTGAAATATATTCAAACGTAACTCTTTCATCGCCTTCAAGTATCATTATACATTTTTTAGATATAAATTCATCTCCAGTACTTTCTATATCTTCCATTATTTTTTCAACAGCTGTTCTTGAATCTGTTCCATATTCTATCTGAGTGCAGATATATTTTATATCTTTATCTGTTATCATTATATCTCTTAAATCAGTTATATCTAGGTTAAGAATTGGCTCTTCTGTTATAGACTCTGCTATCATATCCATAAGATCTGCCACTTCAGATAACTTATCTTCTTCTACCTGTATATATCTATCTATTTCTTCTATTTTTATAGGTTTATCTGTTGAAAAATCAAAACCTATGCAAAGAGTTTTTCTCTCAGCAGCCATAAATCCTATAGCCTTAACTATTTCAACAGCTCTTTTGTCTGTAGAATCAAATACAAGATAAAGTATCTCTATTTCATCAAGAAGCTTTCTTACAAAATCCTTATCTACATCCTTGTTTTTATCTATTTTTTCTATAAATGTATGGCTTATGTCCATTTTTGAAATCTTATCCACAAGCTCAATTCCTTTTTCAGATATTCCTATCGCTTTTGATATTTTTCCTTCCATCTTTTTTCCTCCAAAAATAACCTTTTAAAATTTATCCTCTATTATTTTTTATCTAGGGTAAGTATCGTCCTCGTTGCTAATTTTCTCTAGTTTTCCTTGACTTTCAAGCTTATTCATATAATAATGAGAAATCCATGTACATACTCCACATAATAATAGTATAAAGTAGTATACTAAAAAGCTGTACATAATAACAGCATATCCTATATATTTTTTAGGGAATACCCCTCTAAATATACCGAAAAATGTAAGCTCATTAGCCCCTACATTACCTGGAGTAGGTATTGGTGATATCGTCATATAAAGCAATACCTGTAATGAGAATAGTAGATAAAAACTAGCTCCAGCCAGTTTTGATGCCTTATATATACAGAAAACTATACTGAAATATATAAAAAGCTGTAAAAACGTTAAAATTACCGTAATTATTAAAGATTTTACGTCTGTTATATACATTAATATAGACTTATTAAATTCATCAATATAATTATAGCATCTTTCGTTTTTCCCTCTTAAAAATCTAAATACTCTAAATCTACCAAGTCCGTTTATTACTATATCGGCAAATTTCTTCATAAACTTAGGACTAAGTACTATCATAAGTCCGCCAAGTATAGTAACTAGGTTCATTACCATACCTATAGTTAAAAGCATTATTATATGTCTATACTTAGATACAATCATCGCCTTGTTTAAGAATATTATGACACCACATATTATAGTAACAACTGTCTGGAATAATACCGTTTTATTAGTAACTATCGCAACTGCTTTACTAAGACCTATACCGTACCTATTCATAATGTAAATCTGCATAGGTTGGCTTCCTGATGCAAATGGTGTAACTAGATTGTAATAAAGTCCCATTGTTCCCATCTGAAGACCTATAGTCCTCTTCTTTTTATCTTTTTCTACTGAGTTTATAATAGCTTGAAAAACAGCCGTTTCTAAAATTATATAAATTACAACTAATCCCATTCCCATAAATAAGAATTTCTTATCTACAAATGCAATTACATCCGGTATTCTTCTATAATCAACTGTTGTAGATATTATATAAAGTGTAAATCCAATTAAGAACAGAAGAAATCCGTACTGTGCTATCTTCTTTTCTTTACTTGTCAACTTTCTCATAACCTTTAGTCCCCTTTATTTAGTCCCACAATATATTAGTATACATTTTTAAAATGCTTTTGAAAACATTTTATTCAATTTTATTACTTCTACTATTACTATTATATTTTATTTTACTTAAGATTTTCTAAAAGTTATCAAAAATTCATCTAATAATCATACATATTTTTTATAAAGCATTAAAAAAGGACCATCGCATTAAAAGTTTTTAACACGATAGTCCTAAATTATCATTATTTATCTAATTATTATATAAATATCAGTTTAAGTGCGAATAATATTGCTAATATTATTACTACAACAGATATTTTCTTTCTATCTTCTTTTTTAGCGATTAAGTTGTATACTATGTTTACTAAAACATAAGATAAAACACCTAATGTTAAACCATCACCTATGCTGTATGTTAATGGCATACCTGCTATTGTTATGAAAGCTGGTAAACCTTCAGTTATATCGCTGAAATCTATATCAACTACTGAAGATAACATTAAGTATCCAACATATATTAAAGCTGGTGCAGTTGCACAGCTTGGTATAGCTATAAATATTGGTGAGAAGAACATTGCTACTAAGAATAATACACCAGCTGTTATAGCTGTCCATCCAGTTCTTCCTCCTTCAAGTACACCTGTTGAACTTTCAACGAATGTAGTAACTGTAGAAACACCCATTAAAGCCCCTGCTGTTGTAGCAAGTGAGTCAGCTAATAATGCTCTACCTGCATTTGGAACATTACCTTCTTCATCAAGCATACCAGCTTTTGAAGAAACACCTACTAATGTACCAACTGTATCGAAGAAGTCAACGAATAAGAATGTACAAACTATTCCTATGAATGATCCTATATTAGCAGGATGAGTCATGTAGCTGAAATCTACTTTCCCTGCTATTGGAGCCATACTTTCAAATTTGAATATTCCTGTTGGAAGATATATTCCTAATTCCCGTGCATGTGCAGGGTTCATCATTGCATATCCCCAAGCTAAAAGTGAACTTACAACTATTCCTATAAGTATTGAACCTTTAACACCTCTTTTGTCAAGAACTGCTATAAGTACTAAACCAACACAAGCAACTATAGCTGCTGGAGTAAATTCTCCTAAAGCAACTATTGTAGATTCATTGGCAACTATTATACCACTACCTGATAAACCTATCATTGCTATGAATAAACCTATACCACCTGTAACTGCTAATTTCATGTTTGTTGGTATAGAATTTACTACTGCTTCTCT
Source organism: Peptoclostridium sp. AF21-18 (assembly GCF_003478825.1). Classification (NCBI taxonomy): domain Bacteria; kingdom Bacillati; phylum Bacillota; class Clostridia; order Peptostreptococcales; family Peptoclostridiaceae; genus Peptoclostridium; species Peptoclostridium sp. AF21-18. Next base: position 95,276 of record NZ_QUGE01000007.1, on the reverse strand, counting down.
AACTTTAAATAAAGTTAATATTATAAATATGATACCTTCTGCAAATACAGCTGTTAAAGCTACCTGCCAAGGAACTTTCATTCCTATAACTACTGTGAATGCAAAGAATGCATTTAATCCCATTCCTGATGCTAGTGCAAATGGTAAGTCAGCTAAAAGTCCCATTAAGAAACATCCTAAAGCTGCTGATAAACAAGTTGCTGTAACTAATGCTCCTGCAGGCATTCCTGTCGCAGATAGTATATTAGGGTTGACAGCTATTATATATGCCATCGTTAAGAATGTAGTAACACCAGCTAATATTTCTCTCTTCATATTTACAGGTCTGTTACTGAAAAGTGGAAACAGTCTAGTTAATGGACTATTTACCTGTTCTGTTGTCTTCATTATAAACAACACCTCCTATTAAATTTTAAAAAAACGACATAGCTATCCTGCATGTCGTCATATAATCTGGAGTACTTAATTCAGTATCATAGTCAGCCCTTTTACGGTGGCTGGTAGAAACTTATGACCCATATTGTCAAAATTATATGATTACATTATTAATTTTTATTTAATTTCGTTTCTCCACATTTAATTATTTTATTTTATTTTTTATCCTTTGTCAATATTATTCCTCTTCTATTATTCGTCCTTTTTTGAAATATTTTATTATTATTCGCAAAAATATTCACATTACTTAAAAAATATATCTTGTAAAGTGATTTTATTATAAATTTTTTTATTACAATTTTTTAATCTCCACTTAATTTTCTAAGAATTTTCAATTATAAATTAGTTTTTATATCTATAAAAGATTGTTTAAAATTTATTTATTTTTTGCTAAACAGTCTATCACTTTAAAAAATATATGTTATAATTGTTGTTAGGGAAACTTTTTCTTAAGGAGGAATTTTTACAATGAAAATATCAGAAAGAATTGCAGAACTTCGTGTTCTAATGAAAGAAAAAAATATCGATGCTTATGTTGTTCCTACAGCAGATTTCCACCAGAGTGAATATGTTGGTGAACACTTCAAAGCTAGAAAATTTATAACAGGATTCTCAGGTAGTGCTGGTACTGCTGTTATAACAGCTGATGAAGCTAGATTATGGACAGATGGTAGATATTTCATACAGGCAGCTAAACAGATAGAAGGAACTGGTGTGGAACTAATGAAAATGGGTGAACCAGGATTTCCTACTTTAAATGAATACCTTGAAAGTGCACTTCCTGAAAATGGTGTTTTAGGATTCGATGGTAGAGTTGTAGCTACTGGTGAGGGTGAAGGCTATGAAGCTATAGTTAATGCTAAAAACGGATCAATAGTTTACGAATACGATTTAATAGATAAAGTATGGACAGATAGACCAGCTCTTTCTGAAAAACCAGTTTTCGAACTAGGTGTTGAATATACTGGAGAAACAGTTGCTTCTAAATTATCAAGAATAAGAGAAGAAATGAAAAAAGCAGGAGCTACTGTTCATATACTTACTACATTAGATGATATATGTTGGACATTAAATATGCGTGGAGACGATATAGACTTCTTCCCACTAGTATTATCTTATGCAGTAATAGAAATGGATAAAGTTATATTATATATAAATGAAGCTAAATTATCTGATGAAATAAAAGCTCATTTTGCAGCTGATGGTATAGAAATAAGACCATACAATGATATATACGAAGATGTTAAATCTATAGACGAAAAAGAAGTATTATTAATAGACCCAGCTAAACTAAATTACTCTTTATATAACAATCTTCCAGCTGGATGCAAAAAAGTAGCTGCTTCTAACCCAGAAATAATATTCAAAGCTATGAAAAATGACGTAGAAGTTGAAAACATGAAAAAAGCAAACTTAAAAGACTCTGTTGCTCACGTTAGATTCATGAAATGGGTTAAAGAAAATGTTAATAAAGAAGTTATAACTGAAATGAGTGCTTCTGATAAACTTGATGAATTCAGAAAAGAAATGGGTAACTTCATAAGACCAAGTTTCGAACCAATAAGCTCTTATGGACCACATGCTGCTATGTGCCACTATACTTCTTCTCCAGAAACTGATGTTCAGTTAAAAGAAGGAGATATATTCTTAACAGATACAGGTGCTGGATTCTGGGAAGGATCAACTGATATAACTAGAACTTATGCTTTAGGTGAAATACCAGCTAAAACAAAAGAATTCTTCACATTAGTTGCTATAGCTAACTTACACTTAGGTGAAGCTAGATTCCTTCATGGAACAACTGGTATGGTTCTTGATATATTAACTAGAAAACCATTCTGGGATAGAGACCTTAACTTCAACCACGGTACTGGACATGGTGTTGGATATCTTCTAAACATACATGAAGGACCAGCTGGATTCAGATGGACTTATAGACCACATGAAAGTCATACATTAGAAAAAGGTATGATAATAACTAATGAACCTGGTATATACTTCGAAGGTGAATTCGGTATAAGATTAGAAAACGAATTATTATGCTGTGAAGGAACTAAAAATGAATACGGACAGTTCATGCACTTTGAAGCAATAACATTCGTTCCATTTGACCTTGATGCTATAGATACATCAATAATGACAGCTCACGATAAAGAACTTCTTAACAACTATCATAAAGAAGTATTTGAAAAAGTATCTCCATTCCTTAACGATGAAGAAAAAGCTTGGTTAGAAAAATACACTAGAGCTATATAATTGTATATTTTGACTAAGATACCCTACTTTTAATGTAGAGCATAAATTAAATACCTAAACTCAGAAGCTGAATTGGATTTTATTCCTTTCAGCTTCATTTTTTATTCACATTAAATTCAATTCATTATCATTTTGGGCATACCCTATAATTCGCTAAATCAAGCCATTTCTTTTTAAGCTAAAATTATTATAATACAGTTTCGATATTAATTACTATATATTTTAAATTGATATTAATTATCTTTTGACAGCTAGTAAACGCTGAAATTTCAACACTCTTGTTCATATTTAGGATTTGCCCAATTCATATTCTATTCACTCTTTCTTCGTTTGACTTTTAGTATCAACAATCGTAATCTATATTCATGAACAATTATATTCGTATAATTTTAATAAATTTACAACTAAATACAAGGAGGATGATTACAGGTGTTTAAAGAAGAATGGAAATCAATCTGCAAAAACAAATTCCTAATTGTTGTACTAATCGCTGTTGCATTTATACCGGCATTATACAATATTATATTCTTAAGTTCTATGTGGGATCCATATGGTAAAGTGGATAACCTTCCAGTTGCCATAGTAAATCACGATAAACCAGTAGAATATGAGGGAAAAACTTTGAAAGTAGGCGACGAATTAGTAGATAACCTAAAGGAAGACAAAAGTATGGACTTCCATTTTGTATCTGAAAATGATGCAAACGATGGAATAAAAGATGGTAAATACTATATGGTCGTAACAATACCTGAAAATTTCTCTAAAAATGCATCTACTCTTATATCTGATAATCCTAAAAAAGTAACTATAGATTATCAGACAACTGAAGGAAGAAACTTCATAGCGGCAAAAATGTCTAATTCTGCAATAACTGAAATGAAAACTCAGCTATCTTCTCAGATAACAGATATGTACGTTACAGCAGCTTTAGAACAGTTTGAAAAGGTCGGCGAAGGAATGACTACTGCTGCAGATGGAAGTGGCAAATTAAAAGACGGTAACGACAAGATTATAGAAGGTAATAAAACTATCACTACTAATCTTGATAAACTTGCTAAAAGCTCTATAACTTTCGCAAATGGTGCTGAAACTTTATCAGTAGGTTTAGACCAATATGTTGCTGGTGCTGTTGAGTTAAACAATGGTGCAAATCAGCTTAACAATGGTATACAGACTTTAGCTGAAAAAGTTCCAGTATTAGCACAGGGAGTTGAAGCACTTTCTAATGGTGCTACAAAACTTGGTGACGGTGTTATGCAGTTCGTAGCAGGTATCACACAGTTAGACAATGGTGCTAAACAGTTAAATTCTGGACTTAATCAGTTAGATGAAAAAACTGCCAACCTTCCAGCACAGACTGCTGAATTAAATAGCGGTGCTCAGCAGCTTGCATCAGGACTACAGAGTGCAGGTTCAATGACTGAGTCTCAGAAAAACGGAATGATAACTTATGTAAATAGCGTTGATGATTATCTTACTCAAGTTAATAATGCTTTAAATAATTTACCTTCTGGTTCAACTACTACTGATGTATCAGGTATAAAAAAATCACTTGAATCAATAGGAAAAGATTTAGCTACAATCAAAAGTGGTCTTTCTGGTTCTAGTGGAGATTCTTCAAGCTCTGGAGCTTCTTCATCTGATATAAAATCTGCTTACAACTCTGATACAGATGCTCATGCAGAAGCAGCTATTTCTGCAGCAGAGTCAAGTGGTGTTGAACTTACAGATGAACAGAAATCTGCTATAAGATCTGCTGTTAAAAGTAGTGGTGGAGAAACTTTATCTGAAGCAAGTAATATTTCTTCAGGAACAAGCAGTTCTGGTTCTGTAGATTCTTCAGTAATATCAGCACTTGAAGATGCTCAATCTAATTTAGCTTCTGTAAGTGAAGGTTTAAAAGCATTAAGTGGCGGTTCTTCTAGTTCTCTTGTAGGTTTAGGAGCATTAAAAGAAGCTACAACTCAGCTTAAATCTCGGAGCGCTACAGCTACTCCAGGTATAATAAGTTCTATAAATGGACTTTATACTATAGGAACTTCTGCAGCTCCAGGTTCTGCAGCTATTGCAAATGGTACTTCACAGCTTGCTGCAAATATGCCTGTTCTTTCTAGCTCAATAAAAGCATTATCAGACGGAAGCGCACAGTTAGTAAATGGTACAGGTCAATTAGCTGCTAATGCACCTCTTTTAAATGCAGGTGCTCAGCAAGTAGCAAATGGTGGTAAAGAATTATCAGCAGCTGTTCCAACACTTTCAAGTGGTATATCAAGATTATCAAGCGGTTCTGCTGCACTTGCTGGAGGTACTTCAAGACTTGCTGCAAATGGACCAAAACTTACTTCTGGTGCAGGACAGTTAAAAGACGGTGCTCTACGGATATCATCTGGTAGTGGACAGTTAGCTGCAGGAAGTAATAAATTAGACGATGCTCTTCATCAGGTTAAAGATGGATTAGTAACTCTTACTGATTCATTAAAATCAGGTGCAGATAAAATAAAAGATACTAATACTGGAGATAGCGCTGCAAATGCAATAGCAAGACCTGTTAAGACTAGCCATACTGATGTTGATAAAGTACCTAACAACGGTACTGCTATGGCTCCTTACATGCTATCAGTTGCATTATTCATAGCTCCTATAACAATCAACATGCTTTACGATACATTCAATCCTAAGAAGAGACCATCTTCAGGAATTGCATGGTGGGCAAGTAAAATGTCTGTTTTAGGACTTGTAGCTGTTTTATCTGCTTCAATAGTATTCTTTGCATTAACAGGACTTCTTGGATTAAAACCATTATATCCTGCTAAAACACTAGCATTCTTGATATTAACGTCCTTGACATTTACGTCACTCGTTACATTATTCAACTTATTGCTAGGAAAAATAGGAGCCTTCTTAATGTTAGTCTTCATGATTTTACAGCTAGGTGGTTCTGCAGGTACTTATGCTATACAGCTTTCAAACAAATTCTTTATGGGTATAAGTCCATACCTTCCTATGACTTATACAGTAAGTGGTTTAAGACAGTTAATATCTATAAGAGGAGACGTAACAGCTCAGGTTGCTCTTCTTGTAGGTATCTTAATAGTAACTAACCTACTTATGATTTTATTCTTCCATATGAAGAAAAAATCTTACCCATCTAAAGTATTTGATGGCAATGTTTTAGCTAATGAAAAATAAATTTTAACAATATATAATTTAATAAATGTAAATATTTAAGAGATAAATAGATGATTTAGAGAAAAAAGAGACTGTTGCAATAATTTGCAACAGTCCCTTTTATTTTATACTATTCTTTTTCTTTTATACGCAGCCATTGCAATTGTATATGATCCTAAAAGTAATACTACAGATCCAATTACAAGTGCTACAGAGAAAGGAACTGCATTAAGACTAGCAAAATCACTTACATTAGCAATCGCAGCCCCAGCAAACATAGGTGCCATAAATCCGATTATAGCTATTAATCTTCCCTTCATTCCTCCAAAGCCTATATGAGAAGGGATTATTATTGAAATTGTAAGTATCGCACAGAATATACCCATTCCAGCTAATTCAAGTATTCCATTTATTCCCATAGTTCCTACTATACTACCTGTTTTAACCATATTTCTAGCAAATATTACTACAAAGAATAGAACAACACCTAATAAAACGCCAGAAAATCCAAGTAGATATCTAGATTTTATATATTCCTTCTTTTCAACTGGAAGGTATCCAATCAAAATATCTATATTGCTCATTTCTTCATATGCCATAACCATATATGTAAAAATATATGCCATAAGATTTATTATCATTAATAAGTATACGCTGTTTGCATCTGCTCCGTTCATCTTCTTACTTCCTTCACTTACAAAGAAAACTGCTACCACAACCGCAAAAATACTTATCATTGCAAACTTTTTAATTGCATTTAAGTTTTTTAAACTCATCTTAGTAAGATTTATAATATTTCTCATGTCCTTACCCCCTTATATAGAATTTTAAAATATCTTCTATCTTTGGTCTTGAGTAAACTGCTTCTTCTCCTAATAATTCAAATAATCCGTTGTAATCATTAGTAAGACCTTCAAATCCAAAATCACTCTTATTTATACTTACAAAATACTTCTCTGTTTCTTCAGTTAATAAGTCTAATCTTCCTTTGACAATTTTATGAGATTCTATTACGTCTTCTCTATATCCTTTTAAGAAAATCTTTCCGTCCTCGATAAATGCTATACTATCGCATACATCTTCTAAATCTGATGTTATATGAGTTGAATAGAATACTGTAAGTTCGTATTGCTCCATCATCTCCTGTATTATAGCCATAACATCATCTCTGACAACTGGATCTAAGTTTGCAGTTGGCTCGTCCATTATAAGAATTTCTGGTCTGTGAGATAGTGCCATAACAATCTCAAACTTTTTCTGCTGCCCTTTTGAGCAGTCTTTGTATGTCTTTGTTTCAGTTAACTCTAGTCTATTCATCAGATTTTTGTATAAATCCTCATCCCAACTACTGTAGAAACTAGATATACTACTTTTTATAGATTTTAATGTTGTTTCAGCCATAAACCCTGATTTATCTCCAACATATCCAATTTTTTCCTTTATATCTAGTTCTTTTCCACTAAACTCTCTGTCAAATATCTTTATACTTCCACTGTCTTTTTCTATAAATTCCATTATAAGATTTATAGTAGTAGTCTTTCCTGCTCCATTCTTACCTACAAACCCTGTTATTAATCCTTTTTCTATCTCAAAATTATCTATACTTAAATTGAAATCACCTAAGTTTTTCTTTAATCCTTTTATTTCTATAGCATTCATAAATTACACCTCCTCATAAATACTCTTGAATATCTCTATTCCCTCATCTAATGTAAGACCTATTGCCTTTGCCTGTCTGATTATATCTTCAAGCTTATTTTCTATCTCGTACATTGTTATCTCTTTTATCCTATCCTGATTTTTTTCAGATACAAAAGTACCTTTTCCCTGTACAGTTTCCAAAAATCCTTCTTTTTCTAATTCTTCATAAGCTCTCTTTGTCGTTATTATGCTGACTTTTATCTCCTTAGCCAATGTTCTAATCGACGGTAACATCTCACCTGGTTTTATATCTCCACTCAAAATCTGAGCTTTTATCTGACTTTGAATCTGTTCGTACAGAGATAGCTTTGATCTATCATCTATTATTATGTTCAATACTATCCCTCCTTTTTTAGATTGTGTATATACTGTATATATTATCTATATACACATAATAACACTGTATATAAATTCTGTCAACTGTATATACACTATATACACAATTTTTTAATTTTACAACATAAAAATACCCTAGCTTATTGGAATTTCTCCAACAAACTAGGGTAATCTATTTTCATGGGGGTATTTTTTTATTCGCTAAGTAATGCATTCTGCCAGTCTGCCTCTTTAAAACCTATAAGCACAACTTTTCCTGCATCAAATATAGGCCTCTTTATAAGCATTCCATCAGAAGCTAGTATATCAAGAAGTTTGTCATCTGATTCAACCTTTACAACGTCTTTTAAATTAAGTTCTCTATACTTTTTACCACTAGTATTGAAGAACTTTTTAATTTCAAGACCACTTCTTTTATACATTTCCTCTAATTCTTCTCTTGTAGGTGGCTCTTTTACAACATCCACCTCTTCAAATTCTATTCCATTATCTGATAGCCAAGCCTTGGCTTTTTTAACTGTAGATCATCTATTATATCCGTATAATTTCATAACATTTCCTCCAAATAAACAATTTTGTTATTGATATAATCTATACATACCCTATTGTACTATAGATTAAACAAATATTAAACAATTATCTATTTGCAGTTTATAAGCTCTTCTACAGTCCTTTTTACATCGTTGCTTTTCATAATCAAAGACATAACCGCAATATCATCGCAGTATTTTAGTGTTTCTGCTACATTTGAAGAATCTATACCTCCGAGAGCTACAACCTTGACTTTTGTTAATTCTCCGCCCATTTTCAAAAGTTCAAGTCCCCTTGGTTTTAACCCTTCTTTGCATTTTGTTTCATATATATGTGAAAGTGTAATATATGAAACTTTTACACCATATTTACTGCAAAGTTCTTCCATTTCAGCTACTTCGTCCGCACTATGTAGAGAAAGTCCTATTTGTTTATCAATCTTAAAATTATACTTCTCTTCTAACCTCTCTTTAAATAGCCAAAATGGAAGGTGTATTCCATCGCAGTCGGTGTCTTCATAAGCTTTGAACTTACTGTTTATTATAATAGATGTTTTTTTTCTTACATCAACTGGAAGAGATTGAGATATTTTTTCATAAATACAAATTACCTCTTCATCAGTTAAATCTTTTTCTCTAATAATTATATTATCTACTCCATTTATACAAGCTTCTTTGATTCTATCAAAGTACTCTTGCTCGCTGCATAGAGTCCTATTTGTAATTAAATACAAATTTATCACTACCTTTATTTCTGGCTTCTATCTGTATAATCAAATCTTTCCCAGTCTTTAAATACATGCTGATAGCCTATTTCTTTTAACATTGCTGTAACTTCAGGTACTTCACAGTCGTGGTTAGGCTCGAACTGTGCTGTATCGTGTTCATTCTGAGAATGTCCACCTACATCAGTAGATACTCCTGCACTTAGTTTAGTTACACCAAATGGTATTATATGTTTTCTTGTTTCTAAGTTTTCTCTAGTAGATACGTTTAATCCTGCATGAGGGTCGAATAATCTCATAACTAACATAGCCTGAACCATATTAGTATCAGTTACTTCCATTAATCCTTCAAAACATCCTTTGAAAGGTCTTATTCTAGGTGCTGAATAAGATAGTTCAATATATGGATAGTGATCTTTTAAATATTCTCCATGAAGTATAGTGAAGAATGCATCTGTTCTCCATTTGTAAAGTCCTAAAAGAGCTCCAAGCGTAAGAGTTCTCATACCTGCTTTTGCCCCTCTTTCAGGTGCATCTAATCTCCATTTGTAGTTAGCTTTTGGCCCTTTTATATGTACTTTTTTGTACATTTCTTCATTATATGTTTCCTGATATACAGTAAGACCTTCTGCTCCATTTTCTACTAAATGTTTGTATCCTTCAACACTCATTGGATAAACTTCTATTCCTATTGAAGGGAAATATTTAGTAGATAGATTTACAGCTTCTCCTATATATTCAACACTTGACATATTTTCACTTTCTCCAGTAAGTATTAATATATGTTTGAATCCCTGTTCAGCAATTGCCTGACATTCTTTATCTATTTCTTTCATGCTTAATTTTTTTCTTTTGATTCCACTGTGACAGTTGTATCCGCAGTATACACAGTGATTTTCGCAGTAGTTTGCTATATACATAGGAGTGTATAAAGTTAATGCTCTACCAAAATTCTGTATACTTATTCTATGGGCTTTCTGTGCCATAGCTTCTAAATGTTTTTCAGCTGTTGGAGATAATAAATTTAAAACATCATTATGGTCTAATTTATCTTTTTCTAAACTTCTTAAAACATCATAGTCTGTTACATTTTCCCAATATTTATCAAAATCAAAATCCTTATACTGTTCTATTACTTCATAGAAACTCATTTCTTATCGCCTGCTTTCTTATTCTTAATTTCCCTATTTGTTTAAGTTTCCTAAAAATCCTGTTAATGGTGATGATGCATTAGCATATTCTGAAACTGCACCTGTTTTAGCTAAGTATGCAGCTCTTCCTCCCTCAACTGCTAATTTAAATGCTTTTGCCATTTCAACTGGATTTCCTGCAGATGCTATAGCAGTGTTTACTAAAACTGCATCAGCTCCCATTTCCATAGCTTCCATAGCCTGAGATGGTTTACCTATACCAGCATCTACTATTATAGGTATATCTAATTCTTCTATCATTATTCTTATCATTTCTTTCATCTGAAGACCTCTGTTAGATCCTATTGGTGCTCCAAGTGGCATAACCGCTGCTGCACCTGCTTCTATTAATCTTCTTCCTGCATAAAGGTCTGGAGTCATGTATGGTAATACAACAAATCCTTCATCAGCTAATACTTTAGTAGCTTTTATTGTTTCTTCGTTGTCTGGAAGTAAGTATCTCATATCTGATATAACTTCTATTTTTATAAAATCTCCACATCCCATTTTTCTAGAAATTCTAGCTATTCTTATTGCTTCTTCTGCATTTGTAGCTCCTGAAGTGTTTGGAAGTATTGTCATATCTTTTGGTATGTAAGTAAGTATATTTTCTTCTTTGTTTCTTTCATCTAAGTCTACTCTTCTAAGTGCCATAGTTATTATTTCACTTCCACTAGCTTCTATAACTTTTGGAAGCATATCATTTGAGCCGTATTTTCCTGTTCCGATTAGAAGTCTACTATCAAATTCATGTCCTTTTAATACTAATTTATCCATTTTTATTCCCCCTATTTTCAGATTGGTTTAAATAATCTGTTCTTTATAATAAATAATAAAATTATTCGCCATCTACTAGTATCTGTACTACCTTATTTGCCATATGATTTGCACAAATTGAAACTCTAGGAGCCATTAATCCGTCCCCTTCTTTGGCTTCATTTACAAAATCACCGCAAATATAAAACTTATCTCTTATTTTTTTAGTCTGAATTATATTTGAGTCATAGTATCCAGCCATTCCTGATGAAGCAACTAAATACTTATCTCTCATGTGTATTAATACATAATTACTTATTTCTGCCTTGCAATTTGGATTGTCAAATGCCTCTACAATAATATCTGCTTCAGAAAATAACTCCATATTTTCCTTGCTTATTTTTTCATTTACCAAAGTTATATCTACAAAAGGGTTTATTCTTTCAATATTCTCTTTTGTAGCCTCAGTTTTGAGTTTGCCAATATCATTTATAAAATAATTCTGTCTATTTAGATTTGAAGGCTCTACAACATCAAAGTCTGCAAGTATTAATTTTCCTACACCAATTCTTGCAAGGGAACTGGCTATATTAGAGCCAAGTCCCCCCAATCCAAGAATTGCAACCTTTCCTTTTTTCAAAGCCTTATGAACATTTGGTGTATGTCTAGCGGTTAAAAGAGCTTCAAATTCCTCAAGGGTAGGTTTCTTTCCCTTTTGAATAAGTACTACTCTATCATTCTCTTTTAACACTTTATCCTCAATTGGATATCCATTTACAATTATTACATCACAAAGTTTGTTGTATTCATCTCTTATTTCTTTGGCAGTTATACCTTCTTTAGCAGATATTTTCTTTTCATTTAGAAAAATATCCATTATTTTTAACCGCCTCCAACGAAAGCTATTAATTCCACCATAGCTTCTTTATCTGGTATATAAGTATCGTATTCAGATTCATCTACTATTTTCATATCTATCTCAACAACTACTCTATTTCTATCTATTTTGTAATTATCTAATATCTGAGAAACAGTAGTACCTTCTGGAAACTGCACTTCTTTTCCATTAACTTTCATATATTGCACCTCCATTTCGTTGCAATATTTTTATTTATATAAATTTATATCTTAGTCAAATACTAAATCCACTTCTTCACCGTTGAATATTTTGTTAACTGTTCTAAGTGCACACATTTTTCCGCACATAGTACAACTATCTTCGTGTTCTGGTTTAGAAGAATCTCTGTATTTTCTTGGTTTTTCTGGATCTAATGCTAATTCGAACATTGTAGCCCAATCTAAATCTGCTCTAGCTTTAGACATAGCATTATCCCATTCTCTAGCACCTTTTATTCCTTTTGCTATATCTCCTGCATGTGCTGCTATTTTTGTTGCAACTATACCTTCTTTCATGTCATTTAAATCAGGTAATCTTAAGTGTTCTGCTGGAGTAACGTAGCATAAGAAGTCTACACCTTTAGATGCTGCAAGTGCACCACCTATTGCACTAGTTATATGGTCATATCCTGGCGCAACGTCTGTTACTAGAGGTCCAAGTACATAGAATGGAGCTTCATGACATAATTTCTTTTCTAACATTACGTTAGCTTCTATTTCGTTTATTGCCATGTGTCCTGGTCCTTCTATCATAACCTGTACATTTCTTTCCCAAGCTCTCTTAGTAAGTTCACCTAAGTTTATAAGTTCCTGTATCTGAGCATAGTCAGTAGCATCTGCTATAGAACCTGGTCTACAAGCATCTCCTAAGCTTAGAGTAACATCGTATTTTTCGCATATATCAAGTATTTTATCGAAGTTAGTTAACATAGGGTTTTCTTTATTATTCATATACATCCATCCAAATAATAAAGAACCTCCTCTTGATACGATATGAGTTAATCTCTTATCTTTAGCTATTCTATCTCCTATTTCTTTAGTAAGACCTGCGTGTATTGTCATAAAGTCTACACCGTCTTTTGCATGCTGTTCTATAACCTGTAAGAACTGCTCTTCTGTTATTTTTACTAATGCAGTTTCTGTAAATCCAACAGCATCATACATAGGAACAGAACCTATCATTGCTGGAGATATTTCTACTACTTTTTCTCTGAATTCTCTTGTTTTACCATAGTTACTAAGATCCATTATAGCTTCTGCTTTCATTTCTATAGCAGTTTTAACTTTTTCTAATTCCCGGTCTATATCTTTACAGTCTCTTGATATACCAAGATTTACGTTTATTTTAGTTTTTAATCCTTTACCTATACCTTCTGGGCTAAGTGATTTATGGTTCTTGTTGGCTGGGATAACAACTTTCCCCTGAGCAATTAATTCTCTTAATTCCTCTACGTCCATCATTTCTTTATCGGCAACTATTTCCATTTCTTTAGTTATTATTCCTTTTCTAGCTGCGTCAAGCTGTGTAGTGTAAGTCATACAAATACCTCCATTTTTTGTATATTGAAAGCAAATTTTGCTCTCTTATCTAATTTTTTGCAAATAAAAAAGTGCTTCCCTTACTTAGGAAAGCACTTTCATCTTCTTTGTTATACTAGTTTTGTACTTTTTATTCATTGTACTCAAACTTTTACTTTATTGAAAATTTTCTACCAGCTTCCCTTCGCAAGCATTATCTTGATCAGGTGTTTAGGGTTTGTAAGTTTTTGGCTTTCTCTCTCAGCTGACCTTATTTCAGCGCCCCTAGCGTCGTTATTATGTTTTTAACACTTCACTTAATAAATGGTGAAGACTTCTTCATTTGATTTGAGTATATCATAACAATTTGAATTGTTCAAACATTTTATTTTTTGTTCCATAAATTATTCTTATAAAAATACTAATTATTTAGCTATATTAATTAGCTTTGTCTTCTTTATGCCAGTATTCAACATTTTCTAATCCTTCTATTCCATCAACGTAGAACTGAGGATCTTTTACACCAGCTTTTTTCTGTTTTGTATAATCTTCTAAAGCTATATATGCGTATTTTCCTAATTTAGCGATAACTATCATGTTTATGATCGCCATAAATGCCATGAATAAGTCTGCTAAATCCCAAACAACCTGAAGTTTTGCTATTGATCCGAAGAATACCATACCACAAACTAAAAGTCTGTATACATTTAAAGCTCCTTTGCTTTCAGTTACGAACTGTATATTAGATTCTCCATAGTAGTAGTTACCAACTATTGAACTGAATGCAAATAAGAATATACATACTGCTAAGAATATTCCACCTACTGGTCCTATATGAGCAGTAAGAGCTTCCTGAGCTAAAGCTATACCTTCATTTCCACTTGTTGCATATCCATTGTAAAGTAATACCATAAATGCTGTACAAGAACATATTATTATAGTATCTGTAAATACACCTAATGTCTGGATTAATCCCTGTTTAACTGGATGAGAAACTTCTGCTGTTGCAGCTGCATTAGGGGCAGAACCCATACCTGCTTCATTAGAGAATAGACCTCTCTTAACACCAGTTAGAAGAACTGTCATAAATCCTGCACTTGTTCCAGCTATCATCTGTCTTGGTTTGAAAGCATCTGATACTATTGTAGCTATAAGTTCTGGGAATTTTCCTATGTTTAAAACAACTATACCTATAGCAACTAATATATACATACCAGCAAATACTGGAACTATTACTTCTGAAACTTTAGCAACTCTGTGTACTCCACCGAATATTACAAGTGCTGTAAGAACTGCTAAAACTATACCTATTATCATATATTCAACATGGAATACATTGTTGAATGCTAATGATAAAGTATTTGACTGAACAGAGTTAAATACGAATCCGTAAGTTATACTTATTAATATTGTGAATATTATTCCTAACCATCTCATGTTAAGTCCCTGTTCAATGTAATAAGCTGGACCACCTTTGTAAGCTGTTCCATTTTTAACTTTGTATATCTGAGCTAATGTACTTTCAACGAAACTTGATGCAGATCCTATTAAAGCCATTATCCACATCCAGAATATTGCTCCTGGCCCACCACCTGCTATTGCAAGTGCTATACCAGCTATATTACCAGTACCAACTCTTGATGATGTACTTATACAGAACGCCTGGAATGAAGATATCTTCCCTTCTTTCTTAGCATTCTTGTTAGCGTTACCATCTGTTAATAGCTTAAACATTTCTTTGAAATATCTAAACTGTACGAATTTTGTTCTAAAAGTAAAATAAATTCCTAAAACTACAAGCATTATTATTAATACATAAGACCATAAATAGTTATTAAGAACTCCTACCATAGAGTATAAAGAATCAAATATCGCCTGCATAAACTACCTCCCCTTATAATACTTTAAATTTATTCTATTATTAAAATTTTATATCTTTATCCAATTTTAAAATAATTGAAAGATATTTATTTTAATTATTCATTTATTATGATTATAAACAAAATTTACACAATTTACAACACTTTTTTGAAATTTTAACTATATTTTCATTCAATTATCCGATTAACAAGTAAATTGCATTTTTATATATTTATTATTCATTTATGATAACGTTATTTCTTTACTTAATAAAGTTTTAACAGGAAATTGCTTTCTTTGTTTAAAAAATATTTATCTATAAAAACTATTGAATTATCATTTGAAAAGTACTATGATAGATTCTGTTCTTGCGTAAGTTTTAAACAATAACTTTAAATGTAAATAGTTAACCCAATCTATACTATTTACTAAAAAAATTAATTTTTTAATTAGCATTAATAAAAATAGTTTACACAGGAGGATTTATTATGAATTTTCAGCAGATAATTTCAATTCTTATCTTTGTATGTGTAATGGCAGCAATAATATCAGAAAAAATAAATAGAACAGTAGCTGCTCTATCTGGAGCTATATTAATGGTATTAACTGGTATTCTTACATTAGATAAAGGACTTGAACACGTTGATTTCAACACTATAGGTGTTCTTATCGGTATGATGCTTTTCGTATCTGTTATTAAAAACTCTGGATTATTCGAGTATATAGCAATATGGACAGCAAAAAAAACAAAGGGTGATCCTTGGAAGATAATGATTTATTTCATGATAGTTACAGCAGTTCTATCAGCGGTATTAGACAACGTTACAACAGTATTACTTATTGGACCTATGACAATAGTTGTAACTCAGCTATTAGGAGTAAATCCTGTACCTTTCTTAATGACACAGATATTAGCTTCTAATATCGGTGGTACTTCAACTCTTATCGGGGACCCACCAAACATCATGATTGGTAGTGCAGCAGGTCTTAGTTTCGTAGATTTCTTAACACACTTAGGACCTGTAGTTATAGTTATACTAGCAGTTACTATAATCTGCTTTAAATTTATTTATGGAAATAAGCTTGTAGTAGATGAGGCAGCCAAAGAAACTATAATGAATCTTGATGAGAAAAAATCAATTCAGGATAGAGCTCTTCTTAAAAAGAGTATCGTTATGATAATATTCACATTAGTTGGATTTGTTTTCCACTCTAATTTAGGAATAGAATCTTGTGTTGTAGCTATTACAAGTGCGGTTATAATGCTTTTAATAGGAAAACAGGATGTAGATGAAATATTTGCAAGTATAGAATGGTCTACTATCTTCTTCTTCGTAGGTTTATTCATAGTAGTTGGAGGTCTTGTTGAGTCAGGAGTAATAGGATCTTTAGCAGAGTTAATAATAAATGCTACAGAAGGACACATAGTAGCTACTACAATGATAATACTATGGTTATCAGCTATAATTTCAGCATTCCTTGATAATATACCTTTCGTTGCAACACTTATACCACTTATTTTAACAATGCAGGCTAACGGAATAGATGTAACACCATTATGGTGGGCTACTTCTCTTGGTGCTTGTCTTGGTGGTAATGGTTCACTTATCGGTGCATCTGCCAACGTTGTATTAGCGGGAGTTAGTGAAAAACATGGTCATCCTATAACTTTCGGATACTTTATAAAAATAGGATTCCCTTTAATGATATTATCAGTAATTATATCAACTGCATACCTACTTATAGTTTTCTAGTAATAGATAGTATTTTATTATTTTGAAAATCTTAATTATTGTTATATAATATTATTAAAGGAGTAGTGATTTATATGGATTTAAATACTTTTGAAGCTGATTCAATCGAGCTTCTACTTAGACAGCTTGGGGCAACAGAAATTAAAAAAGTAAGAGGTATATTATACTTTATAGAGTTTGATATAGACGAAGACCTTCAGGTTTCTTATTGCTACAATATAAATAAAAAAGGAAAATACTTCCTTCAGAGAATAAACCCATATCCAATTTCAGAGGGTGTATTCGAAACTGAAATAGAAGTAGTAACTTTCATAACTAAGGATTTAAAGAAATTCAAAAATGCTAAAAATAGTACTAACTTTAAAAAATTCTTAGAAATAACAAACAAAGTCAATAAAATGACTGACACAATAGAATATCTTTTCTTAAACTACAACGTAGACGGTGAAGATATGGATACTCTAAACAGAGAACTTGACGACATCAGCACAACTGTTGATGCTATAGAAAGTAATGCAAAAGAATTATAAAAATAACCCTCCAGTACAAACTGGAGGGCTTTTTTATTATCTTAGTGATGATGTAAGCAAGTTTTGTTTATATCGAATAATATTAACTTACCTTCTTTTATCATATCTAGGTTTCCTTTTACATTTAATAATGAGTTACCCTGATATACACTTATACCAGCTTCACCTAGTTTCATCATAGCACCTTTTCCTATTCCTGCTACAACAGCTACGTCTACAACTGCTCCGTTAAGAGCTTTTACTGGGTTACACTGCCCTTCTGGGTGCTTACCTGTTGCAGGATCTAAATGTCCATTTTCAACAGCTTCAAACTCACCTGTTTCTGTATCACATACTATAAATATTGGCGCAGTACCAAAGTGTACATATAGTACACTATCTAATCCTTTATCTTCTTTTACTGGAAAACATATTTTCATAATTATTTTTCTCCTTTTTATATTTATCTTATTAATTTATCATATCAGAATTAATCAACTCTGTAAATTTTTATATATAATTTTCTATGTAAACTAATCTGTTTAATTAGTATCTATCGATAGTAAAATTTATATCAATCTATTGACTATAGCATAGCCAATTATTTGATTATTCTGATTTTATTTTTACTTATCAAGTTTACTTAAATAAGATACTGCACTAAGTCCTGCAACCTGTCCTTCTCCAGCTGCTTTCATAAACTGGTATGGTTTACCAGTACAATCGCCAGCTGCAAAACATCCTGCTATATTAGTACTCATATCTCTATTTACTTTTATGTGTGCTCCTTCTATTTCAAGTCCTGGTACTAAAACTCCAGGTGATACGCTATCTTTAAGGATAAATACTCCATCCACATCTATCTCTCTATCTTTTAAGACAAGCTTATTTACATGAGTTTCACCCTCTATTTTAACAGCTTTACTAGATATAACTTCAATATTTTCACTTATATCTCCTGCACCTGTAGTCTTTTCTATATCATACACAGGTATATAGTAAGTTTTTTCTGCTATTTCGTCTATATAGTTTGCCTCTTCCTCTGCATCTGGAGTGTGTCCTATTATAGCTACAGTTTTACCTTTATAAAGAGGCGCATCACAAGTAGCACAGTATCCTACTCCTCTTCCTAAAAACTTCTCTTCACCTTCTATAGCTCTTGTAAATTCCACCCCTGTACCAAGTATTACAGTCGTTGCCTCAAACATCTCCTGCCCTGACATAAGCGCAAAATAATCTCCCATAGCATATACGTTATTTATCTTTTTATTTATTATCTCTATATCCATATTGTCTAAATGTTTCTTAAAGCTTTCCATAAGCTCAATTCCTGTTACATTAGAAAATCCTAAGTAATTATCCACAACTGGAGCCTTCACTAATTTATTGCTTAAATTTTTTGATCCAAATACAATTATACTCTTATTTCTTATTTTTGCATTTATTGCAGCTGATAATGCTGCAGGACCACTTCCTATTATCGCTATATCGTATCTCATTAATATCACCCTTTTTTAAAACGATTATCCATCTTTTTCTTTATAGAATTAAAGATAAGTATCATTCCAATAAAATCTAACTGGAAATCACTTATCTTTATATTCTGTAATGGTTAATTTTTATGTCTGAATTTACTTAATATCTTTTTTATCTATCTTTTATGTATTTTTTATAAGCTTGCTTTTATTTTGCTTATTAATCTATCTTTAGGCATGAAACCTACTATCTGGTCAACAGGTTTCCCATCTTTGAAAACTATCATAGTTGGAACTGAAGATACTCCAAACTGCTGAGCTATTTCTAAACTTTCATCTATATCTAGTTTATAGAAAGTAGCTTCCTCTTTCATATCTTCTCCTGCTTCTGCAAATACAGGTGCTAACATCTTACAAGGTCCACACCAAGTAGCGAAGAAATCTACTACTGCTACTCCACTTCCATTTTCTACTTTATCTCTAAATTCTGCTGTATTTATAATTTTTGCCATTTTATTTCCCTCCAAATTTTTATTTTTAATTTTTAATTTTTATTTGATTTACATTATCTATAATACCCGCTTTATATCTCTTCTAACATTTTTCTTGAAAATATTTTATATTTTTTAAAATAAAATAAAAATAACTACTAGCAATGTAATTAACTAGCAGTTATAGTATAACTTTTAATATTTCTTTTTAATTTTTATAAAGAAACTACTTCCTTCTCCATACTCAGATGTAACTCCTATATCTACACCTATATTCTTAGCGGTAACATCTGCTATAGAAAGTCCTATTCCCGAACCATCTATATCCTTGCTTCTAACATTGTCACTTCTGAAGAACCTATCAAAAAGGTTTGGTATGTCTTCTTTTGAAATACCAATACCCGTATCATTTACAGATACAATTAATCTGTCGTCATCTTCATCGTCGTCTTTTACAATAACACTTATTGAATCTCCAGATTTAGTATATTTAAAGGCATTGTCGATAAAAATTCTTAGAATCTGTTTAAATTTATTCTTATCTGTATATACATCGGTTTTATCAGCAGAAATATCACAAGAGAATCCTTTATCTTGATATTCAGCTATGTCAAAATAGTCTTCTGTTATCTCGTCAATAAGATTTTTTAAATCAAAACTTTCTTTATTTAGCTGAACAATTCCATCCTCTTTTGTAAGAGATAATAAATCATTTACCATCTTTTTAAGTCTTCTAGTTTCTTTCATAGCGATTGCAACCGTTTCAGCTTCATCTCCTATTGTACTATCTGGCTTTTTAAGAAGTGATTCTAGCTTTGAGGAAACTATAGTTATAGGTGTTCTCAGTTCATGAGATGCATCTTGTATAAATTTAGCTTGATTTTTCCATGCTGTTTCTATAGGGACTAGAGCCTTTTTTGTAAGATAAAGAGATATCATATATATAAATATCAGAGAAATTATACCTAAAAACAGTATAATGGATATCAATTTAGATATAGAAAACATCTCTGAATCTATATTTCTAATAATTTGTATATGATAATCTCCAACATTTATATTCAATTCCTTGAAGAAATGTCCATTTTCCCTGTATTTTGTGAACACCTCGTCTGTATCGCTCTTTCTTTCTGGAAGAATTTTATCAAAATAATCATTTTCTGTATAATATTTTATTCTTCCATTTTCATAAATATAAACCATATCTTTTGGATCAAGTAGTTTTATAGGCTCGTACTCGCTGTTATCTAGTTGTGTTACAATATGTTTAAACTCCTGACCAATTTCTTTATCTATATTACTGTAAGTGATATATCTAAAGTAAACCATTGTAAACGCCAGCAACATACATAAAAAGCACATAACGACAAGCATATTAATTCTTAAAAGCTTTTTCTTTGTCTTAGCAAAAACGTCCTTATTTATCTTCATCTAATATATATCCTACTTTTCTTTTTGTTTTTATATATTTATCATATCCGAATTTACTAAGCTTCTTTCTAAGATTGCTGACATATACTTCAACAATTTCTATTGTAGCATCAGAATCTATTCCCCATATTCTGTCGTAAATCTGCTCTTTAAGTAATATTGCGCCTCTATTCATTACAAAGTACTCTAAAAGATTGTACTGTTTATTCTGTAATGTTATTTCCTCATCACCTATAAATACTCTTTTTTCTGAGGTATCTATGTACATATCTTTAAACTGAAGTCCTGTTTTTTCAGTTAGTTTTCCATTTGTTCTAAGTATCGCATATACTCTAGCTACAAGCTCCTCCATGTAGAATGGCTTCGTAAGATAATCATTGGCTCCTGTCTGGAATGCCTCTACCTTGTCGTCTAAAGCCTCTTTTGCTGTAAGAATTAGTACTGGTGTATCTATTCCTTTATTTCTAGCATTTTTTAATATTTCCATTCCATTCATACCAGGCAGCATAAGATCTAGAACAACCAAATCATATATATCCTGCTCTATCATATATAGAGCTTCTTCTCCATCCTCGCATCCTTCTACATCAAAATGCTTAGATAATTCTTCTATTATACTGTCTAAAAGAGTCTTATTGTCCTCTACTGCAAGAATTTTCATTTTGTATCCTCCTTTAGTTACTTTTTATTTTATTAACATAATAATATTATGTTAATCTATATTTCAGAATAATTCTTAGAATAAATTTCTATGTTCTCTCAAGAAATCTTTTATTATCTGAGTAAGAACTTCATTTTTCTTGAATCCACAGTTACTACAAAGCACATCGAAGTCTTCCCAAGTCTGTCTATCTATATTTAAGTATGCTTTTTTAGTATCTTTAAGCTCTGTTTCCTCGATTACAACATCTTTATTTTTAGAGTCTTCTTCTGTGGCTGCATTGTAACTTATTGTGTCTTTAACACTTAAATACCAGTCATACACCTCACAAAGCTTATCCATATCCTCCTGTGTGATATTTATCTTCCTATCTTTTTTAGGAGCAGTTTTTTTCTTTGTAGTTTTTTTCTCTTCTTTAGGAGCAGTTTCTTCTATTTCAGCTAAAGATGCAAATGAAACCTGCTGCTCTTTTTCATCTATTTTTTTCTTTCTTGCCATCTTTCTCCCTCTTTCAAATTCTTTTATATTATAATTTCCAATCCTTTATTATAACTTTACTATTTTACATCTTTACAGTTTTTCTTTTCATCTCTTTTAAAGTTTCCTTGTCCTCTTTGCTAACTCTAAGAGATTCTCTAGTCTTTTGTAAAGCTTTATTATATGTAAAATCATCTAAATTACAACTAGTAAAGTATGCCATAGTTCTATCTCTAAACTTGACAAAACACATCGATAACAACCATGCAACTGCCATTTTATAATAGTACTCGTCGTCTTTTATAGTATCACAAATATCAAAAATTTCATCTAAATACTCCTCAGATAGATAATAGTCCATAAGCATAACGATAGAAAATCTCTTTCTCCATGGATTTTTAGATTTTAAATTATCTAAAATAAATGTGTGCATCCTATCCATATTTTTCTTAGTTATTTTAAGAGATGAACAAAATGTATCATTTACAGACCAAGAATCAATTCTTCCTATAAAATCATCTACATAGTCTATAAATTCCTCTATATCACAGTTTTTAACATTTCCAATTACAAGCCCTCTAATAAACTCTTCCTCTATATATCCATTATCATTTTTATATGATATATCTAAGAATTTTCTCCAATCTCCTTTTGAAATTTCAGTTGCTTTTTTTCTAAGCTCTGGAATTCTTATCCCGATAATTTTTTCTTTGCCAGGATTAAGGTTTAAAGTAAAATCTCTGTACTTTTCATCTGCATTATTTTTTAAATTTACAATAAGTTCGTTATAAGTTTCTTTGTTCCAAATTACTTCGCCCATTATTTTTCTCCTTTGGCCTTTACTATACTTTAGAGTATTTTATAAAATAACAATATTTTTCTTATATAATCATTATAAATTATCTATGTGTATTTACTATGTATTTTAGTATATACATCATTATAACATTCTAAAATTATGGCTACAATGTAATTTGTTAATATTAAAACATAAAAAATACGTACCCTAAAAAGAGTACGCATTTTTATATCTATTAAATTAATTTATGGGGTAAGAGCTAACTATCTTATGCTTAATGCTTCACTCATTACACATCTTCTTATTCTACAGAAAGATTTAGCTGAAGTTATACCTTCTCCTGTTGGTCCAGCTATTGTGAATGTAGTGTGTCCTTCTCCGCCTACACCTATTCCTGCGTATGAAGGTGCATTTTTTACAAATATTGTTGCTTCTAATTTTTTAGCCATTTTTGTAAGTTTATCAACATTTTTAGAGTGCATTATAGCAGTATGTCTGTTTCCTGCTTCTGCTTCGTACGCCCAATCTATTGCTGTATCTACATCAGATACACTTACTATTGGAAGTATTGGCATTAACATTTCTTCTGTAACTAGGTGATGGTCTTTATTTGTTCTTGCTATTACAAGTTTTACATCATCATCTACATTTATTCCTACTAATGCAAGTAATTCTTTTGCTGATTTACCTACTAGGCTTGGGTTTGGTTTTCCATTTTCTTTAGATACAGCTTTGTCTAACTGTTCTAAAACTTCTGGAGAAGTTATTTCGTATGCTCCATTTTTCTTCATGTAGTATATTAACTGATCTACTACTGATTCAACTGCGAATACTTCTTTTTCAGCTATACATGGAACATTGTTGTCAAAGCTTGCTCCTGATACTATATCTTTTGCTGCTTTTTCTATATCAGCTGTTTCATCTACAACTACTGGTGGGTTTCCTGCTCCTGCTCCTATAGCTTTTTTACCTGCAGAAAGTACCTGTTTTACTATTGCTGGTCCACCAGTTGCAACTAATAATCTAACTTTTGGGCTTTCCATCATTATTTTACTGTTTTCTATTGATGGTTCTTTTACCATTGTTATTAAGTTTCTTGGTGCTCCAGCTTCTTCTAAAGCTTTATTCATCATTTTTACAAGTTTTATAGATACTTTTTTAGCTCTTGGATGAGGACTGAATACTACTGTATTTCCTCCAGCTATCATAGATATTGAGTTGTTTATTAATGTTTCTGTAGGGTTAGTAGTTGGTGTTATAGATCCTATTACTCCAAATGGACAATATTCTTCTATAGTAAGTCCATCTTCTCCTGTTATAGCTCTTGTTTTTAAGTCTTCTGTACCTGGAGTATTTTCAGCAGCTACTCTATTTTTGATTATTTTATCTTCTACTCTACCTATTTTTGTTTCTTCAACAGCATCATAAGATATCATTTCTAAGTTTTCTTTTTTTAGAATTTCAGCTCTTATAGCATCTACAAATTTATCTCTCTGCTGAACAGAGCATTCAAAAAGTTCTTTCTGAGCTTTTTCACTTGCATCTATTGCTTCTACCATGCTATCAAATACACCGTATCCGTATTCTTCCTTAGAAGAAACTTCTACACCTTCTTCTTTTATTTCTTCTAGTACCTGTTTTATCATTTCCTGTATTAAATCTAATTCCATTTTCATTCCTCCATTACTTACAGTTAAGCGCTATCCCATATGGTGTTACTAAAAGTGCTTTTTCTGCTTTGATACATTCTACACCTGTTACTTTATTGAAAGTTTCTTCAAAATCATCAAATAGACTTGCTCCTCCAACTACATAAACAGTATCTGTTGGATGATCTTTTAAAAAGCCTTTTACTATTGTAGACATTTTTTCTACTACTGGCACTACTATTGAATATATATCAGATTGATGAGATCTATCTTTTTTCATTTTTTCAGCCTCTGCTTTGTCCACACCATAATAACCTGCAACAGCAAGTGTCATATGTGTTCCTCCAGTAGGCTCATCCGCAGTAAATATTACCTCACCATTTTCTAATACACTTATACCAGTTGTACCACCGCCTATATCAACTACTGCTCCATCTTTTATTCCGATTACTGTGGCTGCTGCTGTAGGTTCGTCAACTATGTTAGTTACCTCGAAGCCTGCTCCTTCAACTACACTTACGAAACCTTTAGCATTTTTTACAAGTATTCCTGGTGGTATTGCAGTAGCTGCATTGATAAGCTCAGTACCAAGTCTTTCTTCTAATTCGGCCTTCATTTTCTTTAAGTTCTTTATTGCTCCAACATAGTCAACAACGATTCCGTCTTTTACAACTTTAGATTCATTAACTATCCCAGCTACAGGTTTGCCATCTGCATCTACAACCGCTATAACTATATTTGCAGTCCCTAAATCCACACCACATCTAAGTGGTAATTTATATTCAGCTGTTTTTTCTGATTTTATCAATTCGTCTAATTCATCAAGAATACTGTTTTTATACATAACTACCTCCAGTAACCTACTTTTTAAGTATTGCTATATCATTATTTTTTATGAACGCTGAGTTTGCTTCGTCCATATCTAAGTGCATTTCTAATTTATATTTATCAGAAACTCTAACTAGTACATTAGAAAGAAGTGCCTTTCTAGGTCCCATAAGCTGCACATCTACTAAATCTCCATCTTTTACATCCATTCTTCTTGCATCTTCTGGAGTCATATGTATATGTCTTAATGCAACTATTGTTCCACATTCTAGTGTTACTGACCCTTCTGGCCCTATTATTTCTATTCCTGGAGTTCCTTCTAATTGTCCAG
The DNA here is from genome assembly GCF_003478825.1 of Peptoclostridium sp. AF21-18. Classification (NCBI taxonomy): domain Bacteria; kingdom Bacillati; phylum Bacillota; class Clostridia; order Peptostreptococcales; family Peptoclostridiaceae; genus Peptoclostridium; species Peptoclostridium sp. AF21-18. Next base: position 69,499 of record NZ_QUGE01000007.1, on the reverse strand, counting down.
ATTCTTTTATCATAGGTTTTACTCCTAATCTAAATGAATCTGTTACAGATATTTCTACCTGTGATTTATCTCTAAATGGACCTAAAATTCTAACCTTTTTAAATTCTCCTTTTGGTCCTTTTATTGTAACTACTTCATTAGCCGCAAATTGTCCTGGCTGTTTAAGATCTACTTTTTTAGTAAGCACAGTATTTTTCCCGAAAAGAATTTCATAGTGCTCTCTTGACAGATGGACATGTCTATTTGAAACACCGATTGGGATCTTATATGCTTCTAAATCATTTAATTTTTCCACTACTCTTTTGCATATTAAGTTTATTAATTCTTCCTGTTTCATGGTATCCCTCGTTTTCATCGTATTTTTTTAACAGTTCTCATACTGTCTTTAATTCAGAATTTTCATTCTATTTGTTATTCTAAAAGCGTCTATATTCTAATACAGTATCCCTTTTTATTAGAATATTAGATTTATAAGCGCTACTGATATCATTATTACTGTAGCAGGTGGGTCTATGTAAGTATCCCCGTTTGTATTTATTATGTTTCCTGCAAAATGCCAAGCAACAGCATTTATAGCACCAACTAAAACTGCTACAAGTATATTACCTGATAATACATAAGCGAGCGCTGCTGGGAAAGATATGTGATGTGTTATTGGTATTCCAAATCCAGCCTGTAAGAATATAAGTGATGCTGCACTTATTCCGAAACATACTACTGGATAAGATGCCATTGCTTCAGGTGATATTCCTAAGCTATTCATTACATATCCAACTGCACCTATTACTAAACCAAATGCAGCTCCAAGTATTAAATCAACAAATACTCCTGATTCAGCTTTAGGTATCCAGTCTCTTTTTTCTTTTAATGAACCTACAGGTCCTGTTTTTCCTATTATTAATCTACATAACATTAATGTACAGAATACTGAAGCTCCTGGGGCATCAGTCTGAAGGAAAGATAATTTTGTTGTAAATAATGTGTAGAATAAAAATCCTACTACCGCAAAAGCTCCTCCAGATAAAAGTGTTGGTATATCTTTTGTTGTGTAAAGTGGTGTTAATACATCACCTGATGATTCAACTTTATGTCTTTTTAATGCCGCTACTGCTGTTGCTGCAGCTGCACCTGTAAATGCTATATGTGGTCCCCAGAATACACCAAATGTTATACTACCTACTGATAACTCTGGAATACCTGCCATTGCTATAAGACCACCTGCTATAGCAAGTATCCCAGTTATTATAAATGCTGGAATTGCTCCAAAAGCTGCTCCGATCACTCCACCACCAAAGGCTGCAATTAATAAATTTAAGTCCATATTGATCTCCTTATTTAGCGACTATGAACCCTACACATTTCTATATTCAGAAATCGTCATACCTTCGTACTTTTTAAAAACTTTGCAGAAATAACTAAATTCATTGTATCCAACTTCAAAAGATATTTCTGCACCACTTTTTTCGGTCATACATAAGTATTCTTTCGCAAGATTTATTTTCTTTAAATGTATATAATTCATTATCGTCATGTTTAATTCTTTTCTGAAAATTCTACTTAAATAACCCTGGCTTATATTACAGTCTTTTACTATATCTTTTAAAGAAATATCTTCTCCGATTTTATTATCGATATATTTAAATACATTCTTTAAAATAGCATATTTAGATGAGCTAATCTCAGCAAAAATGTAGTCCATTATCTTAAATATCCATATTGAAAGCATTCTTTTATCAAGTACAGCCTTGTCAGATATACTAAACTTGTTCTTAATTTCTTCAAAGTTATAATCTCTTTCATGAAAGATTGAAATAAAGACTTTATCAGATATTTCTTTAACAACTGTTCTCAAATCACTATCCTTACTTATTTCATATATCTCATCAACTAGTTCATCTATCATTTCATATCCCTTCATAAAATCTTTTTCACTTATCGTATCAAAAATTCTTTTGGCTATAATATTTTCTTTATTGTCATTATCTTCTTTATGATTATTTAAAATTTCTACTATCATCTTTGGATTAACTGGCTTAACAAAATACCGTTTAATTTTGCTATTAATAGCTGATTTCGCCATTTCAAAACTTTGGTAGCTACTGACAATGTATATGTTTGCTTTTGGATTTATTGAAAGTATTTCTCTTGTTGCATCTATACCATTCATTACAGGCATCATTATATCCATAAAAATTATATCAACCTGATTGTTTTTACAGATTTCAACTGCTTCTCTTCCATTTTTAGCAATATAATCTACTTGAAAACCATCTACTGATGAAATGATTTTCGTCATAGATATTCTCATTAATTCATCATCATCTACTACAAGTATTTTATACATAATCAAAACCTTCATCAAAGTTTATAGGGTATTTAATGTATACCTTTGTTCCTTTTCCTTTGATCCTTTCAGTGTTTATTCTATACTCTGTTCCAAATGTATCAGTCATAAACTTTTGAACATCTACAATAGATTTTACGATTTCATTTCCTTCATGATTTCCACCGTAAATTTTGTAAACATTTTCTAGTTCTGTTATAGCCTGCCCAGTTCCATTATCTTCTACTAGGATTTCTATATCCTTACCTACTTTTGATATACTTATATTTATCATAAGATCTATATCTTCAGTGTTTAAAGTATAATAGATTCCTGCATATACAAATGGCAGTATCAAAGAATACGGTATATTTATATCCAATACATCTTTTTCAAATTTTATATTATAATCAAGTCTATCTGAATATCTAATCTTATTAAGCTTTATAAATTTTTCGACCTTTCTTATTTCATCTCTAATAGTCTTATTCTCGTCAATATCTAATCCACTCTCTATAAAATCTAAATATCTTAGAACTGCTCCATTAGTTTTTGAAGCATCTTCTATAACTGCAAGATTTGATATCATATTAAAAGTATTTCTCATGAAAAACAGATTGTTATCTCTTTTTAAAGTATCTACCTTTTCTTTTAATGAATTATTTTGATACTCTAGTCTTTTTATCTTATCTTCAAGCTCGCTGATTCTAGTTAAGTTCTTCTTTTGATTATGACCAGAAATAAGTTCTTGTTTTGTTAATTGGTTTATTATAAGCTCTACAAGTTTCGCTATTGAAACGATCTCTTTATATGAATATATTTTTAAATCGCTAATATCGACATCTTTTGTCTTTTCAGCTCTTATTTCTGTATCTGGTATATTTGCACCACCAGGAATCATATTCTTACTAAGTCTCATAACTGAATCTGGAGCATCAAGGCATCTTACCTGCCCACCGATAAATCCACCTAAGTACTTATCATTAATTATTATAGGTATAGCAACTTCTAAAAGACCACATGGACAAAAGTATATGCTAGTCTGTTTTGTTGTAGCTGCTATTATTGAACCAGATGCATCTGATAGCTTGCATAAAGTCCGCTTATTTTTATCTGTTCTCATCTTTCTGCAGAAGTTTGAGAACTTAGTTGGCTCTGATACTGGCTCTCCTCTATAGTCAACAGTTACAAAGGCAAGTCCTGTAACATCAGAAATTATCTTCTGTATTTCGTCTAAGTTCTTTCTTCCAAATATAGATATAATATCAAAGTTATCTTCTTTTCCTTCCAGATATTTTTCATTTATTGAAATATTTATAGATTTACTATTAGTAGTCATAACGGTCTCCTTTTTAGTACCAATATTATAAAAGTTTATAAAAATAATAACTATTTACTATTGGTAATATTTATTATCTTATTATAACTTAATAGATTTTCTCTAGTATTTCAAGTATATCTTTATCTTTGATATCTCTTGGATTTCCTGGAAGACATCTGTCTTTCATTGTATTTGCTGTCATTATAAATTTTTCAAGTTTCCATTTGCTTAAATCTACATTTCCACATTGAGAAATATTCTTAGGAAGATTCATTTCTTCCATGATATTTCTTATAAATAACTTTAGTTTATAGATTGCATCACAGTCACAATCATTTCTTTCTGCAAGTCCAATTTTTCTAGAGTACTCAGCATATTTTTCTTTTGTTTTACTATCTTCCGAGTTAAAATCTATTACCTCACAAAGTAATATGGCATTTGCTAGACCATGAGCTATGTGGTATACACCTCCAAGCTGATGTGCTATTGAATGATTAACACCTAATCCAGCAATATTAAATGCATTTCCGGCTAAATTTGATGCCATATGCATTTTTTCTTTTGCCACTTTATCGTCAGCATTTTTATATGCTGAAAGTAAATATTTAACGACTAATTCTCCTGATTTTTCTGCAAGTGCATCTGAAAAATCATTAGCTCCTTTTGCAACATATGCTTCTAATGAATGTGTAAGTACATCCATTCCTGTATTTGCAACGATTGCTGGAGGAAGAGATTCTGTAGTCTTTGGATCAAGTATTGCTACAGTTGGAAGAATATCATTTGATATAAGTGCGTGTTTTACGCTGCTCTGTTCATCTGTTACAACTGCAACATTTGTAACCTCTGACCCTGTTCCACTTGTTGTAGGGATTGCTATAAATTCTAAATCTTTTTTTAGCTTGCCTGCCTGTTTTAAGAAATATATTGTTCCCTTAGCAGTGTCTATAGCTGATCCTCCACCAAATCCAATTAAATATTCAGCGTCTATCTGTATCATTTTTGCCATAGCTTTTGATACAACACTTAGAGGAGGATCTGGTTTTATATCGTCAAATATTTCTACTGTATTTGTTTTGTCTAGATTATCTAGAACCATATTTATCATTTTATTTTTTACTAAAAATCCATCTGACATAACTAATACCTTTGAATTTTTTATATCTCTCAAAGATTCCATAGCTCCTTCGCCAGAATAAATTTTTGTAGTCTGACTTATTATATTCATAATTATCTTCCTCGATTTACGCTATCTATTTCTATAATATTGTCAAAGTATCAACTGTTACACATCTTCTTTTTCTAGAAAAATCTCTAGCTGTAACAGCTCCTTCTCCTGTTATATTTGCTATAGTGAAGCTTGTTCCACCTACTCCACATATTCCTATTCCATCAAGTGAGCAACCATTTTTTATAAATATACTAGTTTTCATCACTCTTTCTGCAAGTCTTAGTCTATCCATTCTATTTGAATGAATTCCTGATGTATGTCTACATCCCTGCTCGACATCAGATGCTATTTCTAATGCTTCATCAAAATCCTTTGCTCTTACTATACTTACTAATGGCATTAATAATTCTTCCGTTACAAAAGGATGTATTTTAACAGTTTCAACAGCTATTAATTTATAGCTTCTGTCTGTTTTTATTCCCGCATCTTTTAAAATAACATCTGCATCTTTTCCACCATATAACTTGTTAGGTTTCATATCTTCTGTTAGTAAAAGCTTTGAAAGTTTTAACATTGTAGCTATATCTTTTACATAGAATACACCGTTTTTCTTTAATTCTTCTTCTAACTTATGAGCAACTTCATCCACTACTATTATGTTTTTTTCTGTTATACACATTATATTGTTATCAAATGAAGCCCCTCTAGTTATACAGTCAGCAGCTCTTTTTATATCAGCAGTTTCATCTACTATAAATGTAGGATTTGCAGGACCCGCTGCTATAACTTTTTTGCCACAAGATACTGCACTTCTTGCATTATCTGAACCACCCGTAGATACTACTAGGTCTACATCTGGGTGATTCATTATTTCTTTTATATATGCAAGTTTACATTCATCTAGTGTAACTACTACATTTTCTATACCTGTAAGATCAGAAATTATAGTGTTTATTATATTTGTTAGGAATTTTGATACATTCATAGCTCTAGGATGAGGGCAGTTTATAACTGTGTTTCCTGCTGCTAAAAGAGCTATTGTGTTATTTATCATAGTTTCACATGGGTTTGTACTAGGCTGTATTGCACAAGCTATTCCGTATGGAGTGTATTCAAATAATGTAAACCCTCCATCCCCATGTCTTATTTCACTCATTAGAATCTCTGTACCTGGAGTTTCCTCTATAGCTAATTTTATTTTTAATTTTTTGTCTTCTAAGTTTCCCATGCAAGTTTCTTTTAGTGACATTTCTGCTAATAGATCAATATAATCTACGAGTTTTCTTCTGATTTCTCTTATTACTTCCTCTTTATCTCTTAGACTCAGTTTAGAGTATAATTTAAAGGAGCTCGTTGCAGCATATATCGCATCATTTACATCGGAAAATACGCCTTTTTGATTATTCATAATATCTCCTTTATACGACTACATCATCTATTATTCCTATAATAGCTAAGTCTATAGTCGCTCTTCTTCTTTCTTCTTCTACTCTGACAGAAGATCCTGACCCTACTAATACATACTCTCCTATACCAGCTCCAACAAAATCTGCAGCAACCTCTTCAGGGCCTTCTTTTTTTAGTGCTGAATTTACAGGCTGAACTATCATAAGTTTTGAGCCCATTAGAGTATCATTTTTTTTAGTTGCAACTACATTTCCTACTACCTTTGCTATATACATCAGAAACCTCCTGTTTTATTACTTATTTATTACTATTGTTGTTTTCGTTTGTCACTTTGTTTGTTGTTGTTTTTCTTCTTCTATTTGAACTTGATTGAGACTTTGTTTCTTTTATTTCTTCTTTTATTTGTTCATTTTCTACTTTTTTATCTTCTTTAGCTTCAGGTTTAACTTCTTCTTTAGTATCTTTAACCTCTTCTTTTTTTTCTACAGGTTTTTCTGTATTTTCAGAAGTGTTTTCTACTTTTTCTTCAACCTTAGGCTCTTCTTTTACTTCTTCTTTTTTAGGTTCTTCCTTTTTTTCTTCTTTAAAAGAAAGAATTCTTTTTTCTAAATCCATATTAGGTCTAGCTATTACATTAGATGCAACATAAGCACCTGACTGTAATGCTAAGCTTTTTCCTGCTGATATGGCTGCCTTTACTGCTCCAACATCTCCAAATATTTTTACAGTAACAAATCCAAATCCTTTTGTTATTTCAAGATCATTTATTTCTATATTAGCTGTTTTTGCCATAGCATCAGCGACAACAATAGCTGATGATAATCCTACAACTTCAATAGTTCCTAGAGATTTACCCAATTACATCACCGCCCTTATGTCGTCTATCATTTCTATATTAAATTCAAGAATTTCTCTATAATATGCTAGTATTCTCTGTTTATATTTTTCAGGCTCTTTCCCTGTTAACTTTTCTATTCCAAACTTCATAAAATAAATTTTAGCACCTTCTTCAAAACAACGTCTTACAACCTTTGTTGTCGCTGTTTTATCAGTACAAGATGCTATATCTATTATGTCATTTCTAGAAATTACTGGAAATACTACCATTTCATTATCAGACTCTACTTTAAACTCTTTAACTGTTAAAATATCATAGCCTAATTTTAATTCTTGAGCTTTCGTTCTAAATTCATCAACTTTATCTCCAAGGATAAGTATTTTCACATTTTTATTAATTTTTTTTAATTCTTCAAAAAAAAGATAATATCTATTATCCCATTCTTCATTTACTGCTATGTAAATTTTTTTCTCTTCTTTTAGTGATAAAAACTGTTGTTCTGAAGATATCTTTTCCTGTTCGATAAGTACTTGTCTGATTATCTTTCTTAATATCACATTAAAATCTTTTTCACTCACTGACATTTTATCCTCCAATTATAAGAAAATCCATCTCCGCACAAGGCGGAGATGTTCTTCTTACTTTTAGATTATTTCTTTTTCTTCAAATTTTTTATTATTCGAAGTGTGGTATTATTCTTTCTGTATCAGTGTGAGGTCTTGGTATTACGTGAGTAGATACTACTTCACCTATAGCTCTTGCAGAAGCTGCTCCAGCGTCTACTGCTGCTTTAACTGCACCAACATCTCCTCTTACCATTACTGTTACTAATCCTGATCCTATTTTTTCGTATCCTACTAGGTTAACATTAGCAGCTTTTACCATAGCATCTGCTGCTTCTATTGCTCCTACTAGTCCTTTAGTTTCAACCATTCCTAATGCATCTGAGTTCATAATTTACCTCCATAAATTTATCTTTTTTCTTTATATTTAAATCTTATTCTCTTTTCTCTTAATTCTTATATATATGGTACTGTGCTTGATTCAGGATGTGCTCCTAAAGCTCCTAATAATTTTATACCAACTTCTCTTGCAGCCTGAACTGCCTGTCTAACTGCTCCAGAGTCTCCTGTGAATGTTAATATAACTTCGTTTGAGAAACTTGTTCCTTTTGCTGGAGAGCTGTATGCAACAACATCTACGTTAGCTGCTTTAACTGCTGTATCTGCAAGTACTGTTCCTATAGCTGCTGGTCCTGCACAAACCATACCAAATGATTTTCCAAGAGGAGTTCCAAAAGCTTTTTCTAAACAGTAGCTTGCTCTTGCTGTGTACTGGAATTCTAAGTGTCCAGCTTCATTTCCGTAAACATCTCCAAAGTATTTTGGAAGAGATTCTAAAGCTATTTCTACTGCTCTTCTAGCATCAGAAACATCTTCAGCTCCTATGTATATAAGTGAACCATGTCCTGCTCCACCTTTTGTATCTCTAGGTAATTCAACAGATATTACTTCAGTATTTGTTGCTTTAACAGCATCATCAACTGCCATTATCTGTGGTCCAGCGCCAGTTCTTCCACCTATTATACCTATTGATCTAAATTTTCCAAGTCCCATAGCTTCTGTAAGAAGTGGGTCAACACTTGCTATAACAAGACCTATTGTATCTCCTTCAGATACTCCTACGAATTCAGTAACGCTTTCTGCGCAACAATGTTTTTTAGGTTCACATTTTTCTTCGCAAGTATTAGCGTTTAATCCTAATTCTTCAGAAACCTGGCCCATTACTTTTTCTAATAATTCTTTATCCATGTTTGCCTCCCGTTATCCACCGATTTTACATTCTAAACCGTAGCTTTCTACAATTTTTTTATATTTTTCAAGTTCTTCATCTTTTACTTTTGGAACACCTTTAAGTTCGTATTCTCTTCCTAATAATTCGTACTTACCTTCTCCATAGTTGTGATATCCTAGAAGATGTAACTCTCTTACATTTGGAAGTGAGCCTGCAAATTGAGCAATCTTTGTAATTTCCTCTTCATTTGCATTGAACCCAGGTATAACTGGTACTCTTATAATCGTATGGGTAATTTCCTGTATAAGCTTAGCTGCTTTCATAATTTTTTCGTTATCTACACCAGTAAACTTTTTATGAGGCTCTGAGCTTATACTCTTTATATCAAGTAGAACTAAGTCTATATATGGAACCACATCTCTTATCACATCCTCATTTACAAATCCTTCCGTTTCTATGGCTGTATGCCATCCTTTTGCTTTACAAGCTTTGAAGATTTCTTTTGCAAATGCAGGCTGAGTAAGTGCTTCACCACCTGATAATGTAACACCTCCATTAGATCTGTAGTATTGGATGTCATCTTTTTTAACTTCTTTGATTACTTCCTCTACTGTCATCTCCTTACCCTTCATAGATAATGCTCCAGAAGGACAAACAAGAGCACATTCACCACATAGTGTACATTTTGTTCTATCTACCCAATATTTATTTTTAGGATCTATAGCCTTTGCCTTGCATGCTGATATACACCGTCCACATTCAATACAAAGACCCTTTCTATATAATAGATCCGGTTTGTACGACTGAGATTCAGGGTTTGAACACCACTTACATCTCAGCGGACAACCTTTTAGGAAGACGATTGTTCTGATACCAGGTCCATCGTGAATTGAGTATCTCTGTATATCGAATACCACACCTTTGGCACTGTAATTAACAGATTCCATATAATCTAACTCCCTTTAATTATTTCAATTTATATTTTCTAAAATCTATTTCTATCTTTAATAAACTTTTTATTACATATTATGTTCTGTTCTGTTTATTATATCGTCCTGAACTTCTTTAGCTAGAGTAACGAAATGAGCACTGTATCCTGCAACCCTAACTATTAAGTCCTGATGATCTTCAGGATGTTCCTGAGCTTCTATTAATGTTTCTTTATCTACAACGTTGAACTGAACATGACTTCCTTTGTGGTCAAAGAAACTCTTAACTATTGATACAAAGTTTTTAAGTCCCTGTTCACCTGAAACAGCTGCTGGAGTAAATTTCTGGTTGTAAAGTGTACCATTTGATGCCTGAGCATGGTCAAGTTTAGCAACTGAGTTTGATGCAGCAGTTGGTCCATGAGTATCAACACCCTGTCTTGGAGAAACACCATCTGCTAGAGGTTCGTGAGCTAATCTACCATCTGGTAATGCAAGAACGTCTTTACCAAATAATACGTTTGCTGAAACTGGGTATATACCAGCCTGGAACTGTCCACCTCTAGGGTTAGTATATTTATCTACTTCGTTGCAGTAGATTTTTCCACATCTTCTTGCAAATTCATCAACTTCTTCTATATCGTTACCAAAGCTGTCTGTATTCTGAAGTATTTTTCTTATTGTAGTAAATCTACCTGTTGATTCTCCACAGCAAGTTCCAGTTTTGCAAGCTGAAGTGCTTATTTTTTCAGTTAATTTATTTTCTAAAGTAGCCATATCTATTGAACCTGTGCTAGCTAATATTTTCTTAACAGCTTCGTATATTTCAGCTTCTGATAAGCTAGCTCCTTCTATTGAAGGTTCTTTGCATCCTGGAGTTACACAATCAGATACACCGAAGTTAGATTCTAAAGCTTCTTTTAATTCTTTTAATGTTATTTTCTTATCTTCAAATACATGTTTCTGTATAGCGTATAAAGAGTCACCTGAGTCAGCTACACCGAATGCCTGAGGTCCTGTGAAGTTGTATATAGCTCCACCTTCCTGAGCAGTTTTACCAACTTTTATACAATCATCAACCATTGCTGACATGAATGGAAGTGGTGCTCTTTCTATATGAGCGTAGTCAACAGCGTTGTCTGCTTCAGCTAGACGTCTTACAAAGTATTCCATCTGTTTCTGATATGCGTCGAATATTTTTTCTATACTATCTAATTCTTCTAATTCACCAGTTACTGGTCCAAGCTGTTTTCCATTGCATCTACCATTGTTTAAAGTTATTTCAAGAACTTTAGCTATATTGAAGAATGCAGCATCATGCCATCCTTCTGTTCTGTGTCCAGCCTGTGGTTCAACACAACCTATTATGCAGTAATCTCTAGCATCTTTTAAAGCTACTCCTCTTGCTACTAGTGCAAGTATTATAACTTCGTCATTGTAGAATGCTGGAACACCATATCCTAATCTTGAAACTTCACAAGCTCTGTATAAGAATTCTAGTGGAGAGTTCTGATGTACACGAACTGAGAATGAAGGAGCTGGTAATTTAACATGTGCAACTGCTTCCATACACATATAAGAAACTTCATTTGTTGCATCTTTTCCTTCTTCGTCCTGTCCACCAACACAAAGGTTCTGGAATACTGCGTATCCTGCAAATGCCTGTGCTGAAACTTCATCTCTAGTTTTGTTTACGTCATTTAATTTAACCCATATACAGTCTATTAATTCCTGAGCGAATTCTCTGCTTATGTTGTCATTTTTTAAGTATGGGTACATATACTGGTCAAATCTACCTGGAGATATTGAGTGACCATTTGATTCTATCTGTACCATTATCTGTATGAACCAGAATGACTGACAAGCTTCATAGAAGTTTCTTGCACCATATTCTGGAACTCTATCACAGTTTGCAGCTATCTGAACTAATTCAGCTTTTCTAACTGGGTTAGATTCTGCTGCTGCTAATTCTCTTGCTTTATCAGCATATCTATGAGCAAATTTTATTGCTGCATTGTAAGATATTATAACCGCATTGTAGAACTGACGTTTTTTGATTGTTTCTGGATCGTCTGGATCTAACTGGTTCATAGCCGCTATAGTTTCTTCTAATACTCCTCTGAATCCTTTTTTAAGTATTTTTCCGTAGTCAACATTAACGTGACCAACACCACCGTAGAAGTAGTTTCCTACTGTGAATACTCCATTTGCTATACAATCTTTTGTTTCAGGAGACATGTAAGAATCTGCTAGTGCACTAGTAGTTTTTCCGTCCCAATATTTGAATGCTTCGTGTAATTCACCCTGAACTTTTTCAGATATTTCAAATGGGTCAGCCATTCTGCTGTGCATTGTTTTGAATTCTTTTTCAACCCAGTCATAAGAGAATTCTGGACATATTTCAGTAGATCTTGGGTTTATTGTTATTGACCCAACTATTAATTCGTTATCTCTTATTGTTACTGGTAATTCGTTGAATATTTTTTCAACTGCTTTTGCTCTTCTTATAACTGTTGGAAGACCTTCAGTTTCTTTGTAAGATTCTGTTACTAAACAAGCTCTTTCTGATTCAACCTGAGGAACCGCATCAATTATAACCTGTCTTAATTTTTCAATTCTCTCAGTTGGTTTGCTAAAACCTTTTTCTAACATAAGTGAACCTCCTAAAATTAAATAAATTTATTAAAGAATAATTTATATTAACAGACAAATATAAAAAGGATTCTTAATTTGTCGTTATTTCTAAACACATCTTTCAACATATACTTTATCAATTTTTTGATAGGTCTAGTTAATACAATACAACCTCCGTTATTGTAATATTAAAATCAAAGCAAATTTTTAACATATAGATAATCGTTTTCCTAATTAAATAATATATATTTTAAATTTATATATAACTTTTATTTATTATTTATATATTTTCCACTTTTTTTCTTTCTTTTTTTAATATTTTTTCTTTTTTGTTTTATAGGTTTGAATTTTTCAATTTTATCAATTTGTAAAATTTTACCCTATTATATGTAATAGTCAAACTTTATCCCCCTTTTAATTGATTTGAATTTTACATTTAAAATATAATTATCTTGTATATTTATACTTACTCAAAAGGAGGGATTTTTAGTGGATTTTTCTGTAGGAATACTAGAGTTCCCACACATAGCTGAAGGATATAAAAATATAGACTATATAATGAAGCATTTTTCTATATCAACCCTAAAGCTTCAGAGAATTTGTCCCGGAAGATTACTTTTTATTTTTTCAGCAGATACATCGGATGTAGTAACTATAATGAAAGAATATAAAGATAATAAAAGAAAAATTCTATATAGCTCGGTAACAGGAATTAGCGAAAAATGTATAGAAGCTCTATCTTCAAGAAATAAGGTGGATGATTTTTCTGATTTGGGAATTGTAGAGGTAAAAAACTGTGTAAATACAATAAAAGTAGCGGATATGATTTTAAAGACCTCATCTTCAGAGATATTAAAAATAGACATGGGACTTGGATTATTTGGAAAAGGTCTTGTATTCTTCGTAGGCTCTATATCAAATATAAGAGTAGCTATAGATACTATTAATGATAATTTTTCAAAAGAAGAAATAGTTTCTACTGAAATAATCTCAAATCCAGTAGATGATTTTAAGAAATTATTTTGCTACTAATATATAGAAAGGAGATTCCATGAAAACTATTGATGAAATAATGAAAGAAGTTCACTCTCTTTGGAGACAGGGACGAGAAAAAGAAATGGCTCCTCTATTAGAAGAAGCTATAAATCTTTGCAAGCTTCAAAACAATAATCTTAAACTAATCGAATTGTTAAATGAATACGGTGGCTGTTTAAGAAATCTTGGAGAATTTGATAAGGCCATATCGTCTATACAGGAATCTATAGATGTATATGAAAAATCAAATCTTTCCAATGAAATAGCTTATGCTACTTCTATTATGAATCTAGCAAACATCTATAGAGAAAAAAAAGATTACTTTAATTCCGAAAAGTATTTCAATATTTCAAAGGCTATATTTGATAAATTAGGAGATAAATCTTATTCTTATGTCGGACTTTTAAATAATTTTTCTCTTCTTTATAAAGAGATTGGAAATTACTCTGCTGCGGAAGAAATGCAGCTTGAGTCGATAAGAATTTTGGAAAATAATTCAAAAATGAATGTTCCTCTTGCTATAAGCTACAACAACCTTTACGAAATTCAAAAATTAGCAAAATCTAATAACTCTAGCATAGAAAATTTAAGAAAGGCAGAACAGATTTTACTTAAAGAAACTGGTACAAATCATCCTCTTTACGCATCTGTGCTAAACAATATGGCTGATTATGAATTTTCTAATAAAAATTATACTGAAGCTCTTTCACTTTATAAAAAGGCTCTTGAGATTGTTAGAGCTTGTTATGGTGAAAAAAGTGAGGCATTCTTATCCGTATCTAAAAATATAGACTTTGTAGAGGATTTTATAAAAACACTTTCTATAAAAGAACCTAGCAGTTCTGATTTTGAGAATGACTTCAAAACAAAGGAAATTGATTGTACAAATTATAACTCTAAAAGATTGACTGGAATTGAAAGAGCTGAAATAGTCGCAAAATATACATCTGAATTTATAAAAGTCAAATATCCAGACTTATACTCTAGAATATGCCTTGCATTGGTTGGGGTAGGTTCTGAATGTTTAGGATTTGATGATGAAATATCAGAAGATCACGACTTTTCATCTCGATGTCAGATATTTTTAGATGACTCTGATTACAAAACTTATAAATCAGACCTTGAATCATCATTAAAAATCTTCTGCAAAGATTTAGAATCTCTAACATCTAATTTAAAAGATATAAATATTGAAATAATGCCAATACCTAACTTCTATAAATACTATACTCTTTTTGAAAACGGACCTAAAACAGAATCCGAATACAGAAAAGTTCCTATGGATTTGCTTTGTGTAGCTACAAATGGAAAAGTATTTTTAGATAATTTAGGGAAATTTTCTGAGATAAGAAATAGATTATTAAACTTCTATCCAGAAGATATTAGACTAAAGAAAATAGCATTTCAGTTGAATAAAATGGCTCAATCTGGTCAGTACAACTACAACCGAATGATTAAAAGAGGAGATACTGTAGCCGCTAATATTGCTCAAGGTGAGTTTGTTAAACACTATTTAGAGTTTGTTCATTTATTAAATAAAAAATATATGCCATTTTATAAATGGTCTTATAGAAGTGCTTGCTCTCTTGAAATTTTAGGAAACTTTACTCATGATAACTTAAAAAAACTTTCTGAAGCATCTATATACGAAAAAGAGTCTTTAATAGAAGAAATTTGCTTAACTGTTGTAAATACTCTTAATGAATTAGGTCTTAGTAATTCAAAAATAGACTTTTTAACATATCAAGCTGAGGAAGTAAGAAAGAATATTTTAAATCCATCACTTCGAAATGAGGACAGTTGGATTAAATAAATATATTTTATAAAGAAAGGAGTTGATAATTTTGAATAAGGAAATATTAATAACCGATGTTGTATCAAATGAATGGGAGATGTTTACAAATACAAATAATATTGGACGGAGATCTAGTTGCCAAGATCAAAAGGGCAACTTCATCGCCTCTAGAGCTGCATATTGGAATATGTTTGATGAGCAAGTCCTTTCATCTTATCTAAAAGATTTATCAAATGCTAAGTCTAATAAAATAAATCTAGCTGCTCAAAAATACGGCTATATGATGGAAAGTACTGATCCAGATTATTTTAAAAGTATAAAACACCTACTTGTACCAGTTAGTGATAAAAAGCTTAAACTTGTGGATTCTATAATGCTTATATATATGAAATGGGAAGAGTATTTAATTTCTAGTTCTTTAGATAACAAAAATAGAGTCCTTTATAAACAGTACGACTCAAAATACAACACATCAGTAGAAACATATATGAGAGGTGAGCTTACTTCGTATTCTGAAGAAACACTTTCTCTTATATTGGCTCAGTTCTTAAAAAATGTTTCTGATGGAGAAAATCCTGTTAAAAATTATCTTCTTACATTAAAAAATTACGAGGAAGGTAGCAAAAGTAGAAATTGTAGTAAAAATTCTACTTGCTCTGTGGAAAACTCAAATTCTCGTGATAAATTATGCGATGATAATTGTAAAAACACAAGGAATGGATTTAATTCTAATCTAGCAGCTCATTACTCTACTGGAGATTGTAATCGTAAAAATACTTCTACTTGCAATGTTGAATCTTCAAAATCTGCTTCTTTAAAGAGAATTTTCTCTTTAAACTTAGATTTAGCTGAAAGATTAGCTGATATTGCAGTTAAAGTTGCTAATAGTATTGATTTATGTGTTGTTATTACAGTTGTCGATGCATCTTCAAACCCTATACTTTTCAAAAGAATGGATAATTCTCTTCTTTGCAGTATAGAAATTTCTCAGGCTAAGGCAAAAACTGCTGTTGATTTTAAGGCAGATACATTGTATTTATCTAACAACGAATCTCTTAAAACACTTAATAATTTCTCTAATGGTTCTACAAACTACTGCTTCTTAGGTGGTGGTGTTCCTATAAAATCATTATGCGGAAAAATTATAGGTGGCTTAGGAATAAGCGGTGGCTCTGTTGAACAGGACTGTCTTGTAGCTGAAAAAACATTAAAAATATTTGAAAATAGCTTAAAATAAATAAAAAACGGATAAGAGTAAATTTTTCTCTTATCCGATTTATTTTTATATTTATTCTTAGTTTTACTTTATTTATGTAGTATTTGATTAATCTCCTACTCCAAAGTCAGTATTATTATAAAGAACTTCTATATTTGGATTATCATCTAAATATTTAAATGTCTCACAATACCATTTTACAAGTTCCTCATCTCTCTTAACTGGAGTCGTATTATTTACAAATACGTTTATAGTTCCTCTTTCAAAGTGGTTTTCTACTATTTCTATATCTCTTTTAATCATTTCCTTAGTCTGACCTTTCATACCGACAAGTAGACAAGGTGAGTTGAAATATTTTCTAACATCTTCGTAAGTCTTGAAATTAGCACATTTGTTAAGGTATCCATTTCTAAAATCATTGTCAAATGTTTCAACACCTATTTTGAATTTTACCTCTACTCCTTTGAAGAATTCCTTCATTTCTTCTAATCTGTTTTTATAGCACCAATGGCTTTCAAACCAAAGAGTTTTTATATTTTTTTCTAATACTATCTCTCTTATTTTTTCTAGAGTTTTTTTCGGAATTTCAAAGCAGCTACCAGAGTTTATAACCTCTAATACCCCAAATTCTCCTGTTATATTTTCAAGAACTTCAAAGTTTGTTTTGTTCATTTCTTCTTCATTCTGTGAGTTGTCATCTATATAATCGCAGAAAAGACATTTTCCCCATACACAAGGAAATGCTTTAAGCAATACTATTTCTCTAGGATTTTTTTCAGTTATTTTACTGTATCTATCCATTATTTCTTCCTCCGTCTAGACTTCTCCTTATCTTTTTGAAAAGGAAGCCACAAATTTTTTAGGCATTGCATTTAGACCTAAGCTCACTAGTGCAACTGCTGTAAACTTGTCCGCATAGTCAGTAACTATCTGAACTAAGAATGCTGCCATTACTTTATTCATACCTATTCCACTTAGGAACTGTAGTATATATGAAGATCCTGATGATGTTATACCGTCAAATAATACAACTGTTATTATTGCACTAACTATTGATGTAGGAATTGCGAATAATAGAACACCTAGAGGAGTTTTCATTCCTTTTAGAAGTCCTCTTTCAGCAACTATTCCCGCTAGTAAACCTGTTGATATCTGAACTGGAGCGTAGTATAAAGAGTACACGTCAAATGTTCCACTTATTAAACTTCCGCAAACCCCTGTCATCACAGCGTATTTAGGTCCAAGTAATATTGCAACCATTATTGTCCCTATTGAATCCATATATATAGGTAATCTAAATGTTAATGCTATAAAAGCACCGATTATATTTAAAGCTATACCAAATGCCATAAGTGTAAGTGTTTTTGTATTAAATTCTTTTTTCTTTTCCATTATAAATTTCCTCCCATTGCTTCAATTAATTCCTCGTTTCCAGGGAATATTCTGTTCATAAACATTTTCATAGTTTTTTCTGAGTCTACTTCAGTTAGTACTAAAGCATTTTTTTCTTTTTTATAGAAGTCAAATTCGTCTACTATCGTCATTCCAATAGCTTTTCCTGCTTCCTCTACTTCAACAAAATACTCTTTTCCGCTGCATATACTCTTATCTATGAAATAAGCAATTGCAAGAGGATCGTTTATAACGCATCCTATAATTCCCTCCTGATTCCAGTGGAAATCTATATAAAATCTTGTTATTTCTTTTATAAATTTGTACATTTTTTCGTTGCCTAGTCTGCTCATAAGCTCTAGTCTGTTTGGTGTTAATACAATTTCTCTTGTAACATCAAGGCCTATCATCTGAACTTTTACTGGCATATTTTTGTAGACATAGTCTGCTGCATGTGGGTCAACCCAGTAGTTAAACTCTGCAACCGGTGAGCAATTTCCATTAGATTTGAAATTTCCTCCCATTGTAACAAATTCGTCTATGTTTGCAAAAGCTTCTTTGTCCACCTGTAATGCTTTTGCTATATTTGTAAGTGGTGCAAGTGCTATTATTGACACATTTTCTTTGCTTTTAAGTGTGTCCACTATAAACTGTACTCCACCTTCTTTAGGCTCAACACCTTCTACATCTGAATAGTTGTTTTCACCTAGTCCATCCTCTCCATGAGTGTCCTGTGCTGTTACAAGTTCTCTAACTAGAGGTAGTTCTTCACCAATGTATACTGGTATGTCTGTTCTTTCACATATTTCCAGTACTTTGATTGCATTTTTTGCACCCATTTTTGCAGGTACGTTTCCACTGCATACCGTTATTCCCAGAATTTCTAATTCTTCAGATTTTATCGCAAGCATTAGAGCTAATGCGTCATCAATTCCTGGGTCGCAGTCGATTATTACTTTTCTTTTTTCCATTTTATATCCCTCCTTTTATTATTGCAAAGGAGAACTATACGACTTTTTTGCAACAAAAAAAGCCATATCAAAGGATACAACTTTATATACTGCCACTATATAAGATCCTTAGTTTTTTATACTTGGAGTTCTCGAACAAGTCCCAACATTCCTAATATTATTTTTCAGAAACGTTGGATTTTAAAGGTTTATACTACTTTAGTATATTGAATTTTTAGCTTTTCGCCAAAGATTCGCCAAAAATAAAACTTATCCACAAGTTTTAATACTACTTTTGACTACTTTATCTATTATATATTTTTTTTGTTTTTATTTCAAGTTGTTTCTAATATGGTATTTTCAACATTCTTTTCCATTTTCATAAAGTTCATTACAAGATAAATCTATATCATCATTCCATATTATACCGTACCCACCTGTATCTATCTTCATATTTTTAAATAAATCGTTATTTTTTTAATTCTTTAATTATTTCCCATTTATCAAATAATGGCTTTAAATCATATACTTTTGTTATACTATTTTCAAATTAAAATCTCCTATATTTTCTACTTCACTAATTTTATAGAATTTATATTCCATTATACTCACCTCTTTTTTATTTTATCAAATATAATTCTTTTGTAAATCTATTTATTATTTATGCATTTTTTTATATTTTTTATTGTTATATAATTAAATTGTATTATTTTCAGTATAAACTTTTCAAAATAATTCTAGAGGTGATTTGTATGATTATAAAAATAAAAGATTTAAAAGTACTTGAAAAATATAAATTACTTGTTACTTTTGATAACGAGAAAAAAGTAGTCTATGATGTTGAAAATGATATTAACTCTATTCCAACTTACTCAGATTTAAAAACTATACCCGGACTTTTTGAAAATGCTCATTTAGATTCTAGTCGTACTTGTATAGAATGGAATGAATTTATAGATTTACCAAGTGATATTATATATAAATACGGCATAGAAAAAAGTATTTAATAACTTAATTACTAATACAATTAAACTAATTACTTTTTTAAATATATCTATATTAAATTTATTTTTATAATTAAGATTATTTATTATCTGTCGCTTGAAGATAAATTTATATAGAAAAATGATTTTGAATTGCAAATGGTCACCTTTTTGATTTGCATAACAAAGAAATCGAACTCGACAATGCAACTTGATTGCCTGGAGAGGAGATTCTTTGTTATACAAAGCATAAAAAAAGAGACCTTTGCAATTCAAAAGTCCCTTTTCTATACATTTTTCTAAAACTCTACTCCAAGAATATCAAGTGCATCTTCAACACATTCTATCTCAAGAGGGAATGCTGGTCCCTTCTCTCCGTCGATATCTGTGCCTAAATCATCGTCACAATCTATTCTAACTTTCTTAGTCTTAAAGTATAATATTTCATTGTCAGTTTCAAAATCTAGATGCTCACCTTTTAGCACACCTATTAAAACTGGTAATAGCTTTGGAATAGGCATTCCTTTGAATATTATAACATCTAAATATCCGTCATCTACCTCAGCCTTATACGCTAAATTTATGTTTCCTGCTGTCTTTCCATTAAAGACAAGCATTAAATACATATTTCCAGAATAACAAGTTTCTTCTGATTGAACGTCTATGTGAAATTCTCTCATAGATCTAGCTTCTTCAATTCCTTTTATATAGTATGTTATTCTTCCAAAAGAGTTTTTTATGTCGTTATTTATTTTCTGAGAAACATCTGTAAACATACCCGCACTAGCTACATTTACAAAATATTTGTTATTTACTTTTCCTAAATCTATTTTCTTAGGTCTAGAGCTTATAATTTTCTTAACCGCTTCTTCAGGATCATGTTCTAATCCAAGAGCATTTGCAAAGTCATTTGCCGTACCAGATGGAATTATACCAACTGGAAGATTTATATTTCTTCTTTTTAACTCATTTACCATTAAATCAATAGTTCCATCTCCGCCACAAAAGACAACGTGATCATATGATTCGTCTAAATCTTTGAAAGAAGCGGATACTGGTATATCATAGTCTAATCTATATGGTATTACTGTATATCCATTTTTTTGATATATTCTTATTATGCTATCTAGTTTACCTGCTAGTTTTTTCTCTCCAGAATTTGGATTATATATAAATTTTACTTTTTTCATACTTCCTCCCAAATTCCTAATAACCTAAGTTTTCATTAAGGAATATTACATGCATTCTATCTCCCTGAACCTGTTTTTTTATAGTAGTGTAATTGTCACAAATTCTATCTGGACTTGAACAATTTGCACACATTCCTGTAGTTGCACAAGGAGTTTTTCTATTTAATCTCTTTGTATTTGCTGGAGCTGCTATTGATTTCACTCTCTCTATTGCTTCAGCTTCATTTTTTACTATTTTGTTAGCACCTACAATTACGATTACCTTATCTGGTCCATACATCATTGCAGCAACTCTGTTTCCATTGCCGTCTACATTGTAAAGTTCCCCATTTTCTGTTATAGCATTAGTACTTGTGAAATACGCATCGGCAGAAAATGATTTTCTAAATATTTCTTTTGTATCTGCTGGAGTTAGTCCTTTTTCGTATCTATCAAGGAAAGTATATCTTCCTTCTCTTAAATAGTCTATTATTCCTGTTTCAAATAATGTCATTGAACCACCACAAGCAACAACAGAATCTTTAGCTACTATTTTTTCTATAGTTTCTATAAGTTCTTCCTTGTTGTTTACAAGATATCCATTCATATTATTTGCTTCAAGAGCTTTTATTGTTTTTTCTATTCGTTTTTCATTTAACCATTCTACATTTTTATCCATGTCGAACACTTCCTCACCACAATTTTTTTAATTATAACTATACTATTTAATTAATTATAATTTTATTTTATATTATAATGATATCATATTTATGAAAAATTTACTGAATTTTATCTTCATAGATTTTTATAATTTCATCAAAAGAATTTTCTATTTTGCTTTTATCATCAAAGTTAAAGCTTCCATCTAATCCTAGTTTTATATCATTTTCAATTATATCTAGTATTTGATTCATTCCCTCTAGTGAAGTTGGTATTTTTTTATATTCTGTATCTAGTTTTTCTTTTAACTCTTTATCTTCGCCGTCTTTATCAAGTTTAGAATATCTATCATCTAGATATACTTTTATTTCCTCTTTGTCTATTTTTTTAATTGCTTCTCTTTTTTCCTTTACATCATCTAAAATAGATTCTAATTCTTCTTTAGATACATTCCAATTATTTTCTTTTATTGGAGTTATAAAGTTATTGTACCATTCTAATTCAGATTCAAATCTTAAATCAGTAAATTCGTCATTCATTTCTGATACTTCTCTTATTCTTTCTTCTGTAAGTTCTTCCTGCTCAGCATTAGTTTTAGCCTTGCTACATCCTGATAAAACTAATGTCATCATCGCAAAAAGGATTATGATTTTTTTCATTTAATCACTCTCTTCCTATTTTGGATTTTATTTTATTATCTTACTATCTCAACAACTTCTCCGTTTAATGAGAATGATCTAGGCTGAGTTATTTTTACATTTACTAATTTACCTATTAAATTATCTTCGTTACTGTCAAAGTTTACAGTTTTATTCTGTCTAGTTTTTCCAGTGTATCTATTTTTATCTTTTGCGCTTCTTCCTTCAACTAGTACTTCAACAACTTTATCCTGATAGCTATAGTTTATATCATTAACTATTCTGTTAACATGTTCTAATACTTCATCAAATCTTCTATGTTTTTCATCTTCTGGAATCTGATCTTCCATTTTAGCTGCTGGAGTTCCTTCTCTTTTAGAGTATATAAATGTAAATGCTGAGTCATATTTAGTTTCTTCTATTACATCTATAGTGTCCTGAACATCTTCAAGAGTTTCACCTGGGAATCCAACCATTATATCTGTACTGAATGCTATGTCAGGGATTTCTTTTCTAACTTTTCTTACTATGTTAAGGTAGTCTTCTTTTGTATAGTGTCTATTCATTTTCTTTAACAGAGCACTACTTCCGCACTGAACTGGAAGATGTAAGAATTCACATATCTTTTCACAGTCTCTCATTGCATATATAACTTCATCAGATAAGTCTTTTGGATGAGATGTCATAAATCTTATTCTTTCTAATCCTTCTATTTTGTTAACTTCTCTTAAAAGCTCAGCAAATGTCATTGGATTTTCAAGAGTTTTTCCATAAGAGTTTACATTCTGTCCAAGTAAAGTTACTTCTTTTGTTCCATTTGCAACTAATTCTTTTATTTCATCAAGTATATCCTGAGGCTCTCTACTTCTTTCTCTACCTCTAGTGTAAGGAACTATGCAGTATGTGCAGAAGTTGTTGCATCCATACATTATATTTACAAATGCTTTTAGTTCAAATTTTCTGTTACTGTGTAACCCTTCTATTACTTCTCCGTCTACATCCCAAACTTCAACTATATTTTTTCCAGTTGTCATCTGTTTATATAGTAGTTCTGGGAATCTATATAGGTTGTGAGTACCAAACATTAGGTTTACATGTTTGTGATTTTTTTTGATTTCTTCTACAACATGTGGCTGCTGCATCATACATCCACAAAGCGCTATTTTTACGTCTGGATTTTTTCTTTTTGTGAATTTTAGCTGTCCTAAGTTTCCGTATACTTTCATTTCTGCATTTTCTCTTACTGCACAAGTGTTGTATATTATTAGGTCTGCTTTGTATAGTTTTTCAGTTCTTTCGTATCCCATTCTTTCAAGCATGTATGCTAGTTCTTCTGAGTCGTGTTCATTCATCTGACACCCGAACGTACCAAGCCCAACTGTTGGCTTTCTTCTTTTCTTTTTAGCCCATTTTTCATTTAAGACTCTTACTTTGTCCATGTATACTTCTTGTTCTTCTAGTTTTATTGGATCTAGTACTTTCTGTCTTGGTTTCTTTACTTCTTTGTTTATGTTAATTGTTTCCATTTTTTTCTCCTTTTCTATTTATAACTATCCTTTTTATTTTATCATAATGCAAAAAATAAAAAAAGAGAAGAACAAAAGTGTTCTCCTCAAATATAATATTATAGTCATTCTTTTTATAAATTTATCTACATTAAAACTAATTTAAAAAACTATATTTTCATATTCTACTTACATACATAGATTATATAGCTTTTACTTATTGCTAAAATAAAAACTATTATAACTATGTATATATTCTTTATGAAATTCTTTTAATTATTTTGTAATCCTAAAAAACGATTATACCGATCTTCATCTGAACAGAGTTTTAAAAATTCTATTTCTCTCTTTATAATAAGTTTTTCTATTTCTGTATCAACTTTTTTAACTTTTTCTCTAATTAATGATTCTACTAAATCAGTTAATGGTTCTCCTAAAGATTTTTTGAAATTAAAACCTAATATTTGCAATATAGTAATTGTTTCTTTAGAAATAATAGATTTTATTATTTCTAATCCTTCTTTTATTTTTTCTTTTTCTTCCTCTTCAAAACCAGTTTTTTTCAATATCTGTTCAGCAAGAGGGATTATATTTTCTATAATATACTCTATTTCATTATCAGTTATCTTTTGTGTTATTATTTTTTCTTGGTAAGCCTGTGCTATTTGTATTAAATTATTTTTATCTGATATTAGTTCATTTATTATCTCTTCTAACTTTATAATAGTTTCCTCATTATCACCCTTTTTCTTAGCAACATTTATCTTATCAAAAATTGATTCAACGCTTCTATTTCCAACTATATTAGCCAACTCCATACCTAATGTTAAAATTTCTTTTGAAACCATTAATACACACATCCATTCTAATTAATAAATTTTTTAATCATCTAATATAACTCTCTATAAATCTCCATCATCTCTTCAACATCAAACTTCACATAACTCTGATTCAACAGACGCTGCTGACTCTTCTCAACACTAACAGCAAAACTCTCTATCTCATCTTCCTTCATACCATACTCTCTAAGAGGCTTTCTAACGATAACCTTTCCAAGCAGCTTCTCAATCTCAGGATAAACATCATCTGGATCACATCCCATAACTCCACCTAAAAACTCATTAAGCTCTGTAATAAATCCTGTTGGATTTGCAGCCTGATAATACTTAAACACCGCTGTCAAGAACTGATAATTAGCTTCTCCATGTGTAACATGGTACACTCCACTTAAAGGATAGCTCATCGCATGCACTGCCCCTGTTCCAGCATTAGCAAATGATATACCCGCTAAATTAGAAGCAACTAAAAAATCTTCTAACAAATTAAATCTATACTCTGGTCCATTTTCTGTAATAAGTTTGAATCCTTTTAAAAGCATCTCCATTGCTTTAGTTGCAAACATTCTTGTATATAAATTGGCTTTTGGTGAAACATAACTTTCAATTGCATGGATTAGTGCATCAATTGCACTAGTTGCAAAGAAATCATAAGAAAGCTCAGTTAAAAGCTCTGGTATTATTATCGCATAATCTGGGAATATTGATGGATCTGCAAGCCCTATTTTTGTACCCATTTCGACAAATTCAGCTATAGATACACTACTAACTTCACTTCCTGCACCACAAGTAGTTGGAACTGCTATTATAGGTAGTTCCTTTTCTAGTGGTATTTTTCTCTGATAATAGTCAGCTGCATCTCCATTTCCAGCTAGAACAAGGATTTTTGCCATATCTATAACTGCTCCACCACCTATTGCTATTATACGATTGCAGCCAGATTTTCTAAAATCCTCTAAAAGAGCATTCACCATTACATCTGTAGGCTCACCTTTTCCATAATCGCTCTTAAAGAACACTTTCGCTTTAAGTCCCATATCTGCAAAATACTTATTGTAAATTGTCTTTGTAGCTAAAATAAAATCTTTTTCTCCTATCTCAAACTCTTTAACAAACTCATCGCAGTTTTTATACTGATTTACCTGAGTTATATTTTGAAAC
The DNA here is from genome assembly GCF_003478825.1 of Peptoclostridium sp. AF21-18. Classification (NCBI taxonomy): domain Bacteria; kingdom Bacillati; phylum Bacillota; class Clostridia; order Peptostreptococcales; family Peptoclostridiaceae; genus Peptoclostridium; species Peptoclostridium sp. AF21-18. The sequence goes on along the minus strand of NZ_QUGE01000007.1, from coordinate 43,742 downwards.
ATTTTCATAATACAGTTTCTCCCTTCTAAAAAACATCCTTCTTATTTTTAATTATTTTTATAGTTTTCTTAAACTATTTATATATCCATTTCATTTAATATTCTTTTTAATTCTCTTAACTCATCAGCTGATAGAGTAACTCCTTTACCCATCTTCTCATGTCCTGGTGCCCAATCTCTTATATCATATTTTGGTGCTCTATCATTCCAACTTATTAGATTTATCTCCTTAGTCCATCCAGAACTATTTTCTGAAACAACTCCAACTTCTTTGACTATATCGTATTTTATACCTGCCATATAAATCACCCTTTCAAAATTAATATCTAAATAGATTATACTACAAATCCACAAAATTTATAAAAGTTATATTTACAAAAACACTACTTGTAACATTTATAAAAATGTACTTAACCAATGGTTAATTTTTTTGATTAAAAGTTGAAAACAGCTCCATTGTCCCCAGCTAACACTTTTGATATCATAATCTTAATAAGAAATGCATTTCATACAAAATATAGATTTCTACATAACAAAGGACGTGACTTTATGAACATAAATGAAATAATAAAAGAAAAAAGAAAAGCTCTTTCTCTAACTCAAGAACAACTTGCTAACCAGCTTGGTGTATCTACTCCAGCCGTTAGTAAATGGGAAAGTGGAGCTTCTTACCCAGATATAACAATACTTCCAAATCTTGCAAAAATATTAAAAACAGATATAAACACTTTACTATCATTCCAATCAGATTTATCCGATGAAGAAATAAATAATCGGATAAAAGATTTATCAAGCTTTGCACTTAATCACACTATAGATGAAATATTTGAAAAAGCAATGGATATAATTTCAGAATATCCAAACTGCTACAAACTAATACTAAACGTAGCTTTATCTTTAGATGGGTTTGCAATATTTAAAGTAGGAAACTCTGATTTAGATAAGCTTGAAAAATTATCACTAAAAGTAGAAGAATTATATCGAAAAATTATGGACTCTACAGATGTAAATATAAAAAGTCTTGCTCGGCAACAGTTAATATTTAGAGAAGTTAATAGAAAAAATTTTGATAAAGCAGAAGAACTTTTAGAAACCATTCCTGATAAACTAATGGTTGATAAATCAGAACTTAAAACCAGAGTGGAATTCACTAAAGGTAACTTAAACGAAGCTAAAAAAGCTGCTCAAGAAAAGTTGTACGCACTTGCTTCAGATGTAAATTCTCAATTATTACTTCTTTTAGATATAGAACTCAATCAAGGAAATATAGAAACAGCTAAATATATCACTGACGTATCTTGCAATCTATGCAAAACACTAGATATTTGGGAATATACAGCAAACTTAGGTAAATTCCAATTCTACATTAAAACTAAAAATGCTGCTGCTTTTGTAGAAACACTTTCAGCACTTATAGAAACATATGGTGATATATTTAAACAAAATAGCTCTCCTCTATATAGTGAAATTAACCTGGTTAAAGATAACTATGATGATAATTTTACTAATAATTTTATAGACACATTTATGTCTACTATAATAAAATCTCTTGAAACAGATGATGAGCTTGACTTTGTGAAAGATAATCCAAAATTCAAAGAAATCATAGCATCAGCTATAACAAAATCAAATAGATAACTTTATAAAAATAGGCTACTCTTTTCCCCAAACAACTGATACAGTAGTCTATTTTTTTATCCAAAAATTTTCATGCCAAAAGACCCTTGATATATTTTTAATTTTCTAAAAACATAATGACTATCTCAAGAAAACGATATATAATATAAGAAGATAACATAATAAAATAAACTGAAAAATAATATTTTTTTATAAAAACAAAAAAGTTTGTTAAATTTATTCATATTGTTAAAAGAAAAACAAGCTTATGTATTAAACTATTAATTTATAACTTTAGGAGGATGAAAATATGGGACTAATTGCAAATTATCAAGAAATTAATACAGAAGACCTTGACAGAATTGTCGAAACTATTGAATCTGAAGTCGAAATAAACTTATATAGAGAACTAGATAATTTAGCTAACAATGAATCTTTAAACCAGTACAACATGGATAAAATGTGGGATTCTTTAAACTTTTTAATAACAGAGGAAACTCACGAAGACTTATCTTTTAAAAGCTTAGTAACAGACGCTATTTTTGGTAGCTGCCAATTCCCTGATGACATGGTAGATATTTATCTTGCATTTGTGGCTCCAGATGGTGTATGTGATGTTGCTGATGCACTAAATGATATCGATATAGATGAGTATCTTGACGAATTTGATATGAAAAAATTCGCTAAGTATGAAGTATACCCTAACATTTGGGAACATGAAGATGAAAAAGAATTGATAAAAGCGGATTTAAAAACTTGTTTTGAAGATCTTAAAGAGTTCTACACTGAAACAGCTAAAAACGGAAACTGTGCTCTAGTATTTATAGGATAGTATTATAAAATAACTAAAATAGTATTAAATTACTTTTAACAATAAAAAGACGGTGAATTACTTCAACCGTCTTTTTTTATTCCATTTATTCATTATCTTCGCTCATTATTCCAAGCTCATCGATTTTCTTTTTAATTTCTTTTAAATCCTCAAATGCCGTTCTTTTCTTTGCTGCATCTCTAAGTAAAGCTGACGGATGGTATGTTGCAATCATCCAACAGTTCTTTTTCTTGTACCAAATACCATGCTCTTTAGTTATTCTAAACTTAGAATCGATAATAGACTGAGCTGCTATTCTTCCTAAACATACAATAATCTGTGGTTTTATTAGAGCAAACTGGTATCTTAAATACTCTATACAGCAATTTTTTTCGTCTGGCTCTGGATCTCTATTACCAGGTGGTCTACATTTCACAACATTTGCAATATAAACATCGTTTCTACTAAGGTCTATACAAGCAAGCATCTTATCTAGTAGTTGTCCAGCTGGTCCAACAAAAGGTACTCCAGAAAGGTCTTCCTTTTCACCAGGCCCCTCTCCAATAAGAAGTATCTTTGCCTTTCTATTTCCTCCACCTACAACTACATTTGTCCTGTTTTCTGCGAGTCTGCATCTATTACAGGTTTTGCAAGCAGATTCTAGTATTTCCCATGAAAACATACCTATCACCTAGCCTAATTTAAATTAATAAATTCATTATTATTTATGGTCATGTCCACAATCACAGTCGTGGTCATGGCATCCACAGTCACAATCAGCTGCGTGTTCTGCTTCATGAGCTTTTACTTCTTCTTCCATAGCTTTAAATTCCTGTACCATAACTTCGTATTCAGGTAAATCTTTTTCTTCATTTTCTTCACCTCTCCAGTCAGCGTACATCATCTGATCTCCATTAGTTAAAACTACTCTTCCTGATAAAGTTACATCGTCTATTTCTTCAAGTCTTTCTATATGTTTTTCAAGAGCATCCCCTTCCATTGGAGCATCTTCATCTAAACACTGAACTACCATTACTGGAGCATAGTATCCTTCTTCATCTACAACATTAACTAAAACGTCTATTTCACCTTCCATACCTTCTGCAAATTCAGCTAGTGGCACATTAGTATCTATCATATCTAGTGGCACATATAAATTTTCTGTTAAGTATTTTATTACTCTATCCTGAACTAATTCTTTTGACATTTTTTATTCCTCCTAAAATTTTTTAAATTATTTTAATTTCATATAATTATTTTACCACATTCTCTTTATACTTAACATTTTTATTTATACTTTCAAATATTTTTTCTACCTTTAAATTCTATTATTTTTATTGAATTAAAAATTCTTTTTATTATCATAATAATAGTAGAACAATCTTTTTTTAATGAATAATTTGTAACTTATTTATTCATTTTATTTACAATTCACTATTCTTTTGTAACCTTAATAACATAATTGTAATCGCATTATTCAAAAAAATAGTGTATATTAAGTATAGTGAATGTGCAGTGTACCTCACTGCAAATTTATTTTTAGGAGGTTTAATATGAAGATTAAACAGAAATTATCTGCATTAGCACTTTCAGCTACAATGATATTAAGCAGTCTTTCTATAGCTTTTGCAGATGGATCAAAAGTCGTTACTATTGGAGCCGACTTAAATGCTCAGCAGAGACAGATGATGTTAGATTACTTCGGAGTTTCTGAAAATGAAGCAATGATTATAAACGTAACAAACGCAGAGGAAAGAAAATATCTTCAAGGCGTTGCAACTGATGCACAGTTAGGTAGAAGAACTATCTCTTGTGCTTATGTTGAACCCACTGCAGGAAAAGATGGTATCAACGTAAAAACAGCTAACCTTACTTGGGTTACAAGCTCAATGATAGCTTCAACACTTACTACTGCAGGTCTTACAAGTGCCAACGTAATAGCTGCAGCACCATATGCAGTTAGTGGTACCGGAGCATTAACAGGTGTTATAAAAGCATTTGAAGATGCTTCTGGAGAAAAACTAGATGAAACTAAAAAAGAACTTGCCAATGAAGAGCTTGTTACTACTGGTGATTTAGGTGATGAAATCGGTCAGGATAAAGCTGCTGGTGTTGTAAATGACGTTAAAAATGAGGTAATAAAAGAAGGAACTAGTGATACTACTCAGATTGCCGACATAATAAACAACGTTACTAATAACTACAACGTAACTCTTACACCAGAACAAATTCGGGCACTTACATCTTTAATGGAAAAAATTAGTGCTCAGAACTACAACTACAACGATATAAAAGTTACATTAGAAAATGTTAAATTCAATATAAATGAAAATCTATCAGCTATAGGTGAAAATGTAGATACAGTTGGTTTATTTGAAAAAATAAAACACTGGTTTGCTAACCTAGGTGGTGGAGCTGACACTGGTATATTAGAACAGACTGATGAATCAGCTCTTGGATCTGATGCTGTTGTAAATGCTACACAGGACAAAGTTGAAGAAGCTGCAAATGCTGCACTTGATAAAGCTGGTGAATTAGCAAGTCAGGCTGCCGACAAAGCAGGAGAAGCTGCTAGTCAAGCCGCTGATAAAGCTAAAGAAGCTTATGACAAAGCAGAAGAACAGGGATTATTTGACAAAATAAGAGCTTGGTTCGAAAATGTTTTAAGTGGATTTGGTAACTAATTACATATATTTGCTAACTATTAGCTAAAGGATAATAATATGAAAACTAAATTTAAAAAAATCATTGCACTTCTAAGTGTTTGTACTATATCAGTACTTGCATTTGTAGGATGTGCTTCAAATAAAGACATCGTGTATTCTAATATGCAAGATACTAAATCAAGAGAAGAAGTCTTCTCTGAGCTAAAAAAACACGATGTATCAGATAATCAGATAAATAAATTAAATGAATGGATGGATGACTTCAACTCTTATGTAAAAGATGGTCAACTATCTAATGGCTTTAAAAATATGGATGGAGATTTAGTCGATTACTCTACTCTTGAGCTCAAAGACATGCCTTCATACTATGTAAATTGTAGATTAACGTCATTTATGATTATGAAAAACACTTTAACTACAAACAGCAAACCAGATAACTCTGATACATATTTAATGCTAGACTTAGATGCCATAGATACTGATAAGCAGATTTCTATGACTGATCAGGAAAAGCTAAACTATACTACTCTATTCAACTGGATTCCTCTTGATAATGCTAAGACATTAGAACAGCATCAGAAAAAAATAGAAACAGCGTTAAAGGATAGAGATATTAAAATAGACGAATCTAAGGGATTATCTATTATAAATATCTACGTTCACTCTACCTTTGACAATGTTCGTTTTGTAGGACATACTGGTATACTTATGGATACCGATGATGGACTTTTATTTGTTGAGAAATATGGTCCTGATACTCCATTCCAGGCTACAAAATTCCACAATAGAGAAGAATTAAAAAAATATCTATTAGCTAGACCTGATTTATACGGTGAAAAAGACGAAGTAGCTCCAATAATAACAGAAAACAATAAAGTAGTATAAAAATAAAAGGGATGTTGTAACTTATGGTTTCAACACCCCTTTTTTATATCCACTCTCATATATAGGCAAATAAATACTAACTACAAATTTTTCTTCTTCCTTTTTTATTCTAATATCCCCACCATACTTATTTATAGAAGATTTTATACTTTCAATACCTATCCCATGATAAAACTTATCCTTTTTAGATGTAATAAATCTACCTTTACTATCTTTACTAGAATGGATATTTTTAGACTTGCTATTCTCACATCTTATAACAAAATATCCTTTTATACTAGTCGTTCTCAATATAATATATCTCTTTTGATCCTCATCTATCTTAGCACACGCTTCTATAGCATTATCAATCAAATTCGAAAAAATACTACTTATATCAATCATATCCATAAAATCACATTCTCTAAAATCTATAAGTGTGTTAAACTCTATCTCATTTTTTATACATTCTTTATTTTTCTCAAATAAAATAATATCTAATAACGTATTTCCAGTACTATACACACAACTATTTTCCTGAACTTCTTTCTCTATACTATATATATACTCGTCTATTTCTGAGCTATTATTTTTCATAGATTTTATATTTTTTATATGGTTGTTCATATCGTGATATACTTGCCTCATTTTTTTCTGGTTTTCTTCCATATCTAAGTAGTACTTATACTGCATTTTTAATTTCTCATTCACAATCTGCATTTTTGCATTTTCTTTTTCTGATTTCACATAATTTACAAATATAAATATCAAAATCATATTTATTATTACTAAAATATACGGAAATACAGATTCTATAAATCCAGATAAATTTATAGTAGATAACATTTTATCGTATTCTATATTATTCTCTACCAAAATTTCATAAAAATCTTCAATTTTACTTGAAAATGTATTTAAAAATACAATTATCAAAGCATTTGTAATAATCGCCAATGATATGTATATTTTGTATTTATTTTTATTATAAAAGTCATTTAATCTATTGTAGAAAAATACACCTATAAAAATAATAGTAGAACTTATTATTAAGTCCATTAAACATATTGTATATGCATTGTATTTTAGTGACATAGATATCATCCAATAAATAGAAGACTCTAGCAGAATATATAAAAAACTGTAGATAAGTGAGATTATAACCGTATTTCTGGCATCTAAATCATATATAAACCTACAAATCAGGTTGAGCATAATTATAATAGCAGCTAATATTTGAAATCTTACCATTCCAAAAGGAAGCCCTATAAATAAAATCGTTGCTACTATTACAATATATGTAACTATACTTCTAAAATCTTTTCTTAGGTTTAAATAATATCCTCTTTTATTCATAAGTATTAAAAAACCGACTACAAATAACAACATATTTATAGAAGATAAAACTCTATACACACTATACAAATCTAACATAGCTTATCCTCTATCATATTAAAGAACTTATCTTTTATTTCTTTATATTTATTTCTACCCAAAGGAATTTCCTCATCATTTTCAAGAATAGCAGTATATCTTTTTATGCTCTTTATATATTCTAAATTCACAAGGTAGCTCTTGTGGCATCTTATAAACGTATCACTATTTATTTCACTTTCAAAATTACTCATAGTACCTTTTGTTTCATAAATCCCATTTAATGTATGAACAGTTATATCATTTTTCTGAACTTCAATATACATTATATCTTTTAAACTAAGCTTTACCCTTGTATCTCCTTCTTTTATTACAATGCTTTTTTTCAATAGATTTATATCATTTAAACAATTTATTAAACTAGTTTGCAAATCATCGTATTTGACAGGCTTTAGCAAATATCTATATGCTTTCACCTCATATCCTTCTAAAGCATATTCTACAAATGAAGTAATGAATATTATCTCTACTTTATCATCTACTTTCCTAATCTCTCTAGCAGTTTCCATCCCATCTATTCCATCCATTTGTATGTCCATTAAAATTATATCTGCGCCATTTTTATATGCCTCTATTAAACTCTCCCCAGAATTATATATTTTTATTTCATATTCTATATTCAAATCATCTAAAATATCTACAACTTTAGACCTTACAAACTCTTGATCATTCTTATCATTTTCGCATATTACTATATTTACCAATTTTTCCTCCACTACATCAGTTAATTTTATAATATTCAATTTAATCTTATCTTACACATTTATTTATGTCAATCGACAAAAAAAGAAGTGACTATCATTCATTTATGTTTTAGTCACTTCTTTCTTATTCACTTATTACCATAAAACAAACCAAGGACAAGATTATTAACTACTCTAAAGCGACAATGCTGCAAGTGCCTCACATCTTCTAAATGTGTTACATAGATGTGTGAGGCACTGAAGCCCTGGAGCACAGAGTAGTTATAATCTTGTCCTTTTGATTTATGATGCTCTTCCATTATTCATATTTATCACTCTATCTGCAATTTTCATTGTAGATTTTCTATGAGATACAATTACAATCGTCTTTTTATCTCTTTCTTCATTTAATACTTTTAAGATAGCTCCTTCATTTAAACTATCTAAATTACTAGTAGGCTCATCTAGCAGAATAATATCGCTATCGTGTAAAAATGCTCTAGCTATACCTATTCTCTGTCTTTCCCCACCAGAAAGCTGATGATGTCCTTCACCGATTATAGTATCGTATCCATTTGGAAGACTTTCAATAAACTCGTGTATATTAGCCTTCTTGCAAGCCTCTATCACATCTTCATCAGATGCATTTAAATTAGCAAGTTTTACATTATTCTTTATACTATCTACAAATAAATATGTATCCTGAATTACATAACTTTCAGAATCCCTTAAATCGCTAGTATTCCAATCTTTTATATTTGTTCCAGATATATTTATCTCCCCTGATGAAGTATCAAAGAATCTCATCATAAGTTTAAGCAATGTAGATTTTCCAGAGCCACTCTTTCCAGAAATACCTACAATCTCTCCCTTTGCAATATTCATACTAACATCATCCAATATAATTTCATCTGGATTTGTATTATATGCAAAGTTTACATTTTTACATTCAATTAATTTTAAATTATTTTCATCGCTTTCATTTAATTTTCCTGCGATAGACATGCTTTCATTTCCTTCAACTTCTTCTATTAAAGGAGTTTCTTCAAGTATATTTAATATTCTATCTCCACTCGCAAATGTATGAAGAAGATTGTTTGCAAGATTGCTAAGTGCTGTAACTGGTCCAAAAGATCCTAGTAATCCTATAGTACATATCACTGTACCCTCGTTACTAATCATTCCCTTTGAATTTAGATACACGCAAGTCAATAGCATTATTAAAGAAAATCCTATTATCAGGCTATCACAATTTCCTCTTGATCTACCCTCGCATTTTTTTAAATCATCATTTAATTCTGCTAAGTAGTCGCTCTGTCTGTCTATTTCTTCAATTCTATCTTTTCCATATCCATACTGAACTACTTCTCTAAGTCCTCTTATACTATCTAGTAGATATGTATTTATCTCACCAAACCGTCCTCTATATGTACTCCCAGCTTTTTTCCCCATGTTGCTAGTTATCATTGGAAGTATTGCCCCTACAGATATATAAGCCACAAGTGCAATAAGTGCAGCAATTATACTGTACTGAGCAAAGAATACAACCATTATAAGACAAGTTATAAATGCTATACATACAGGTGAAATTGTATGTGCATAGAATACTTCTAAAAGCTCTATATCACTAGTTATTATAGATATTAAGTTTCCCTTATCTTTACCTTCTAGTTTTGCTGGAGCTAATTTTCTAAGTGCTTTAAATACTTTATCTCTTATTATAGCAAGTAGTTTGAAGGCTATATAATGGTTTGAAGCCTGTTCTCCATATCTAAGCGCACCTCTTAAAACTGCCATAATTCCAACAGCTATAAATACAGTTTTTAAACTTATACTACTCTCTCCAATTATAGAAAGTAATCCATATCCACCCATTATCGCTATAAATATGGCACATAAAAATCCTACTACACCAAGCAGTATAGCCATTATCATTATAGGAAGCATCGGCTTAACAAGCCCTATAAGCTGCATAACAATCTGCATTCCACTTCTTTTTCTTTCCATTACATAGCCTCCTCTCTAACATATAATTCTAATTCTTTCTGAGCTGTGTACATTTTTTCGTACTGTCCTTTTCTTTCCATAAGCTCCCTGTGAGTTCCTTTTTCTATAATATTTCCCGAATCCATCATGTATATCTCATCACTTTCTACAACATTTGCAAGACGATGCGTAATCTGTATAACAGTTTTTTCTCTTTTTAATTTCTTTATTAAATCAACTATTATCTCTTCACTTTCTACATCTATATTACTTGTTGCCTCGTCGAATATGTATATCTCGCTATCGTGAAGTAATGCTCTAGCTATACAAAGTCTCTGTCTTTGTCCCCCTGATAAATTGCTCGCCTGCTCAGCAATCTTAGTATCTAATCCTTCTAATGTAGAGAAGAATTCGTATAAATTTACTGATTTCAACGCATCCAATAATTTATCGTCTTTTATATCATCTCTTCCCATAAGAAGATTTTCCCTAACTGTTCCTTTAAATAAATAATTTTGGAATGAAACCATAGTCATTAGTTTCATCTTTTCATCTGTGCTTATTTCTTCTGCATTTCTATTTTTTATAGATAATTTTCCAGAATTTATTTTATTGTATCCCATTAAAATAGAAGCTAATGTACTCTTTCCACATCCAGATTCTCCTACAATAGATACAAATGAGTTTTTAGGTATTTCAAATGATATTCCCCTTATAACATTTTTACCTTCTTCATATCCAAATTCTATATTTTCTCCTGATATATATATATTATCTTCTGTATTTTTATCCACAGATACTTCTTTTACATTATTAGAATATTCTTTTTCTACGTTTGAATCTTCTTCCATATCTATAAGTCTAAACATTTTTTCACTTGCAGCCATACCATTCATAGCTATGTGGAAGAATGATCCAAGTAATCTAAGTGGTATAAAGAACTCAGCAGATAAAAGTATTATCGCAAGTGCCTGAGAGAAATCTATATTTCCCTGTGCAAATTCTAAACTTGCAAATACAACCCCTAGCGCACTTCCTCCGTATGCAATTAAGTCCATCAATGTAACTGAGTTTAGCTGCATTGTAAGGACCTTCATTGTTATTCTTCTAAAGTTTTCTGCGTCTACATTCATTTCTTCATTTTTGAATTCATCGCTCTGATATACCTTCAATGTTGTAAGTCCCTGCATATTATCTAGAAAATGATCTCCAAGCTGAACATAGCTTCCCCAATATTTTGCAAGTAATTTCTTTGCAAATTTCTGTATCCGTATTATTGATATCGGTATAAGTGGAACGCATATAAACAGTACAAATGCTGTCTTTAAGCTCATAAATGATACAAGTACAAATAATGTCATCGGTGCTAATAAACTGTAAAATAACTGTGGTAAATATTTACTAAAGTATATTTCTAGCTGCTCAACACCCTCCGCAGATACTTGTAGTATTTCTGATGTAGAGAATTTATCTTGATATTTATCTCCTATTTTTAATAGTTTTTCATAAATCATATGTCTTAGCTTGCTCTTTACTACCTTACTTGACTCACCTGAACATACTGATTCTTTATACATAACAATATGTCTTATCGCCATAACTACAATAGATATAATAGCTGTTTTTATTATTTCCCCTGTTTCTGCTCCTCCATTTATAGCCTTTTGAAGTAGGCTAGTCAGTGTAAACACCATGACTATATTACATAATAGTGCTATCCACTGTAAAAATACCTGTAGTTTTATGTATTTTTTAGTATCCCCCATTTCATTTATAAGTCTTTTATTTATCATCATATCTTTAAATCTCCTATCAACCTAACCTTTATCATGCTTTAAATTTTAATTATGCCCTAATTGTTTTAACCTTGAATATAAAGTAATAATACTTAAATGCTATAAGAGCTAAGATTGTCATTCTTCCGTATATATTGTTCATTGAAAAGAATGCTCCTAAAAGCAATATAGATGCAAAAGCTAATATATAAACCTTTGTATTCATTTTCATCTCTCTATTATTTACAAAGTCCTCAAGATGATTTTTATAAAGTTTTGTTTTCTTAAACCAAGAGTCTAATTTTTTACTTCCTTTTGCAAAGCATATTGCAGCCACCAATAAAAATGGAGTTGTGGGAAGTACTGGAAGTACAATTCCTATAGATCCTATAATCATCGCCACAAACCCCAAAACAACATATACTATTTTCATATCAAAACTCCTCCTATGTGTATTATTATACATATTATTTTTTTATTCCTTTCTCTTTTTTATAAATGATATTTAATAGTTATTGATATTTAATATTATTTACGACATTATTGTTTTATCACTATTGAAATTATTTCGCAATAACTTTTAGTATTAGTTGATAATGTTCTTCAATAAATAAGCATAAAAAAAGACTGTCACAAGTTATTATTGCAACAGTCATTTTTTATGCTTATTTATTCTTTTCTTCTTCAAAGTAAGGATTTGGGACACTTACTATGATTACTTTTGTCACCTTATTAGTCTTATTTAAAAGAGAATGATTTTGATTTACTATCTTGCTATCTTCTCCATTCTTTAACATCACTTTATTCTTATATGAATAATGTATTGAATCTCCTGGATATAGGTCTACCTCTGATTCAGCCATATTTAGAGTTAATATACCTTCTAGAACATATATAAATTCTTCTCCCGAATAATTAAATCCATCGCTTTCTGCAGTTCCAGGAAGTATCTCTATTAATTTTGGAAACATTATTTTATCAGTTAGATTAGAAGATAGATGATAATTTATATACTTACCATCTGTTATCTCAAAGACTTCTTTTTCATAACTTCTTATAACAGTTTTTTTATGTTCTTTTGGTTTCATAAAGAAATAAGTTAAATCTACTTCTAATACATCAGCAATTTTTTCAAGTGAGTCTGTAGCTACACTTGTAAGACCTCTTTCTAACTGCGATAAAAATCCTATTGATAGATTCGTTTTTTCGCTCATATCTTTAAGAGTCATCTGTTTCTGTGTTCTGAGTCTTTTTATTTTAGCACCTATATTTTTATTCATTAAGCTCACCCCTACAGATTTATTTTTTATATACTATCCTATCCACATATTTTTATGTAGACAAAAAATTTAGAAAATTCTTTTGTGCTTCATTTATTCAAGAATTTTTCTTTATACTTTTATTGTATATTTTTTTCTGATAAAAAACAATCTATTATGCAAATAATTTTTGTATACATTCAATTTTTTATATTTTAAGGTATATTTTTTTATTTTATCAGTTTAAAAAATGTTTTCTCTTTTATTATTATGAATATTATTTTCTTAATCAAAAATGAACTATAATATAAAGTTTATTTTTTTATTAGTATCATTAAAATTTTTAATAACTTTTCTTTATAGAAAGAAAACCCTACAGATTTAAAATAATTTTTATTATCTGTAGGGCTTAATTATTTAGTATTAATTTTTTAGTTTTACAAAATCTTTATGGTTTAATCTGGTTTAGAAAGCTGGTATTATAGCTCCGTTGAATTTTTCTTCTATGAATGTTTTAACTTCTTCACTATTTAAAGCTGCTGATAATGCTTTTATTTTTTCACTATCTTTATTGTCTTCTCTACAAGCTAATATATTAACGTATGGAGAATCTGATTCTTCTAATGCTATAGAATCTTTAGTTGGGTTAAGATCTGCTTCTAAAGCGTAGTTAGAGTTTATAACTGCTATATCTACATCTGCTAAAGCTGTTGGTAACTGTTCTGCATTCATATCTATTACTTCTATATTTTTAGGATTTTCTGTTATATCTACTTTTGTAACTAATTCTTTGTCCGCTAGTTTGATTATTCCATTTTTAGCTAATAATTCTAATGCTCTTGATCCATTTGTTGGGTCATTAGGTATAGCTACTTTTGCTCCATTAGGTAAGCTAGCTAAATCTTTTAAATCATTTGAGTATACACCCATTGGTTCTATATGAACTTTTGATGTGTAAGTTAATTTGTATCCTTTTTCTTTAACTGTTTCTTCTAAGTATGGTATATGCTGGAAGTAGTTAGCGTCTAATGATCCTTCATCAAGTGCTGTGTTAGGTAGTACATAATCACTGAATTCCTGTACTTCTAATTCATATCCTTCTTTTTCAAGTAATGGTTTTACTGCTTCATTAAGAATTACTGCATGTGGGTTAGCTGTTGCTCCTACTACGATTTTTTTATCGTCTTCTGCTGATTTTGATCCACATCCTACTACTGATAATGCTATTACTGATGCTATTGCTACTGATAATAATTTTTTTAATTTCATTGTTTTGTCCTCCTAAATTTGTAGTTCTTTACCTTATGATTTTTATAATTACTGATTATTTTCAGTTTGATGTATATCCTTAGGTTCTGCAGCTACCTAAGGATTTTTTATAATCCCGATTAATACGGGTTATAGGCTATTGTTTTAAATTTATTTTCTATCTTTAATCTATTTATCCTAGTTTTTGATTATATTTATTTTATGTTTTTATTATTTTAGTTTTTTGTATATTACATTTCCTAATGACTGTATTATCTGTACTAATATTGCAAGTGCTACTACTGTGTATAACATTACGTTATCATCAAAGCTCTGGTATCCATAAACTATAGCTACTTTACCAAATCCACCAGCTCCAACAGCTCCTGCCATTGCTGTACATCCAAGTATTGATATTATTGAAAGTGTTATACCTGATATTATTGAAGGCATTGCTTCTTTTACCATAACCTTCCATATTATCTGTGATTTTGTTGCTCCAAATGATCTCGCTGCTTCTATAAGTCCTTCATCAACTTCATTTAATGCACTTTCAATTACTCTTGCTATAAATGGTGCTGAACCTACTGTTATTGGAACTATTGCTGCTGTTTCACCTATACTTGTTCCTACTATTACTCTAGTTAAAGGTATCATTGCTATCATTAATATAATGAATGGGAAACTTCTTAAAATATTTACTATGAATCCCACTATTGAATTTACTGTTTTGTTTGGGCTTAACCCGTTTGGTTTTGTAAGTACTAGTATAACTGCCATCACAAATCCTATGATTGTTGCTAATACTGTAGGAACCAATGTCATGTATATTGTTTCCCCTAATGCTCCAAGGAATAATTTACTTAAGAAATCGCTAATTGACATTTTCTATTTCCTCCCATCTTATATCTTTATCGGTTAAGAATTTTTTAACCGCTTCTCCATTTTTATCTGGTACATTTATTATTAAAGATCCAAGTACATCATCTTTGAATTTTTCAAGTCTACCAAATACTATAGATACGTCTATGTCTAATTCTCTTGCCATGCTTGTTATTATTGAATCATTTGATATGTCTTTAGGGAATAGTATTTTTACATTTGTTCCCTCTGGAAGAACTATATTTTCTTCACCAAGTAATTTTCTAAGACCTGCTGTATTTTTTAGGAATATTTCTTCTGTTTCTCCTACTTCTAATACCTGTCCATTTTCCATTATTGCTATTCTTCCACATATCTGTTTTATAACTTCCATCTGATGAGTTACAACAACTACTGTTATTCCCATCTTTTTATTTATGTCTTCTATTAAAGTAAGGATTGATTTAGTTGTATTTGGGTCAAGTGCTGATGTTGCTTCATCACAAAGTAAAACTTTTGGATTAAGTGCTAATGCTCTTGCTATTGCAACTCTCTGTTTCTGACCTCCTGATAAGTTTCTAGGTTTATCATTTCTTCTTTCCTTTAATCCTACTAAATCTAAAAGCTCCATTACTCTTTTTTCTTTTTCTGCTTTTGAGTATCCGAAGCATTCTAGAGGAAGTGCTACATTTTCAAATACTGTTTTTCTTTCTAGTAATGAGAAATGCTGGAATATCATTCCTAAATCTTTTCTTAGCTCTCTCATTTCTTTTTCGTTAAGGTCTTTAACCTCTTTACCATCTACTTTTACGCTACCTTCTTGATAAGGTTCAAGTCCATTCATACATCTTAGTATTGTAGATTTTCCTGCACCACTGTGTCCTATAATTCCGAAAATCTCACCTTCATTTATCTCAATATTCACATCTTTCAGAACTTGCTTTTCCCCAAAGAATTTGTTAACATTCTTTACTGAAATCATATTATCTTCCTTCCTTTCCTTACTTCCATCTCATCAATCAAATTAAAAAATGCCCGAGTATAAAACTCGGGCATTACTGTACGGATTTATACTCATCTATCAACTGATTATTACTAGTTGCAGGATTTAGCACCGCTGTATATATTGAAATATACCGGTTGCCGGGTTTCACAGGGCCAGTCCCTCCACCTCTCTTGATAAGACGTTACTTATTTATTTTTTCTATTTGATGTTTTGTGTTCATCTATCTTGATTAATACTATATAATTTTTTAGAAAGTTTGTCAATACATTTTTTCACAGTTTTTTCTTTTTTCAGAAAATTAACATCATATGAATTTTTTCTTCTTTATTCAATCTATTGAAATTTCAATTTCTCCGCAATTTTTAAATTCTCCAAATTTTATTTTATTTTTTATTATTTTATAAAAGATTTGCAAGTATATAATAATTTTGTTAAATTTTTTTTACAAAAAAAGAATGGGTCTTCTAAGGGTCCCATTCTACACGCAGATTATTATTTTTTATAATTGATTGTATTACGAGGACAACCAATCATTTTCAAGAAACGTTTTCTTGTGTTTTTCATTTTAACATTATTTGCAATTTTTTTCAAATTTATCTATTTATTTTTATATATTATTTTTTTTATATTAGTTTTTTACAATAAAAATGCTGCTGCAAGATATCTATCATAACATCTTTACAGCAGCATTTTGGTAGGGCTACACAATATATCTAATTTAATTTTCCTAGCTTGTTAGATTAAATCTAAAAGCTTTAGAAAACAGGGTACACTTATTTAACTGTTATATTTATATTATCTCCAGCTCCATCTATTACAACAGTAGATCCATTGTATATTTCACCTGAGATAAGTTTCTTAGCAAGCATAGTTTCTAATGTACCACTGATGTATCTCTTTAATGGTCTAGCTCCATATACTGGGTCATAGCCTTCATTTATCATTACTTCCTTAGCTGCATCAGTAAGTTCTATTTTTATTTCTCTATCTGCTAATCTATTTCTTAATCCCTGCATGAATATATCTATTATCTGTTTTATTTCTTCTCTGTTTAGAGGAGTAAACATTATAATATCGTCTACTCTGTTTAGGAATTCTGGTTTAAATCTGTGTTTCATTTCGCTCATTACAACATCATTTACTTCTTCAGTTATATTTCCACCTGATTCAAGTAAGTACTGACTACCTATATTAGATGTCATTATGATTATAGTATTCTTAAAGTCAACTGTTTTACCTTTGTTATCTGTAAGTCTACCGTCATCTAATATCTGTAAGAATATATTAAATACATCTTCATGAGCTTTTTCTATTTCATCGAATAGTATAACTGAGTATGGTTTTCTTCTTACAGCTTCAGTTAGCTGTCCTCCTTCTTCATATCCTACATATCCTGGAGGTGGACCAACTAATCTAGATACTGAGTGTTTTTCCATATATTCAGACATATCTATTCTGATTATATTATCTTCACTGTCGAATAAGTTTCTAGCTAAAGTTTTTGCAAGTTCTGTTTTACCAACCCCTGTAGGTCCTAAGAATATGAATGAACCTATTGGTTTGTTTTCATCTTTTAGTCCAGCTCTTGCTCTTATTACAGCATCAGATACAGCTGTAACAGCCTTGTCCTGACCTATTACTCTCTTATGTAGTTCATCTTCTAGTTTAAGAAGTTTTTCTCTTTCTCCTTCAAGAAGTTTTGTAACTGGTATACCAGTCCATTTTGATACTATTTCTGATATTTCATCTTCTGTTACATCTTCTTTTAGAAGTGGTGTTTCAGATGCATTTTTCATCCGTTCTTCTTTTTCTTTAATCGCTTCTTCTAAGTGAGGTATTTCACTATATTTAACTTCAGCGGCTTTATTGTAGTCGTATTCTCTTTCGTATTTTTCTACTCTACCTCTAGCATCATCTAACTGAGATTTTAAGTTTTTAATTTCTGTTATATAAGATTTTTCTTTATCGTATTTAGCTGTCATTTCATCATTCATAGATTTTAATTCAGCTATTTCTCTCTGTATATCTATTAATCTTGCCTTACTCTTATCGTCATCTTCTTTTAGAAGTGCTTCTCTTTCAGTTTCTAATGTAAATAATTTTCTTCTTATTGAGTCTAGTTCTGTTGGAAGAGAGTCTATTTCACTTCTTATCATTGCACTAGCTTCATCTATTAAATCTATAGCTTTATCTGGTAAGTATCTATCGCTTATATATCTATCAGATAATTTTGCTGCTGCAACTATTGCATTATCGTGAATTCTTATACCATGATGGATTTCAAATCTTTCTTTTAATCCTCTTAATATTGATATTGTATCTTCAACACTAGGTTCTTCTGCTATTACTGTCTGGAATCTTCTTTCTAGTGCTTTATCTTTTTCTATATATTTTCTATATTCATCAAATGTTGTAGCACCTATACAGTTTAATTCTCCTCTTGCAAGCATTGGTTTTATTAAGTTACCTGCATCCATAGAGCCTTCTGTTTTACCTGCTCCAACTATATTGTGGATTTCATCTATGAATAATATTATCTTACCATCAGATCCCTGAACTTCTTTAAGAACTGCTTTTAATCTTTCTTCAAATTCTCCTCTGTATTTTGCGCCTGCTATTAATGCACCCATATCAAGAGAGAATATTATTTTGTCTTTTAGACCTTCAGGAACATCTCCTCTAACTATTCTTTCTGCCAATCCTTCAACTATTGCAGTTTTACCAACACCAGGTTCACCTATTAAAACTGGGTTGTTTTTAGTTCTTCTTGATAATATTCTTATAACACGTCTTATTTCGTCATCCCTACCAATTACAGGGTCTAGTTTATTCTTTTTAGCTAATTCTACTAAGTTTGTACCATATTTTGCTAGTGCATCATATGTGCCTTCTGGATCTTGAGTATCTACTCTCTGATTTCCCCTTACCTGATGAAGTACACCTAAGAATGCGTCTTTAGTTATACCAAAATCTTTTAATATCTTGCCTGTAGCTGTATTTTTTTCAAGCTCAATTATAGCAAGCATAACATGTTCAACACTTATATATGAATCTTTGAAGTCCTTTGAAATTTCTTCTGCTTTTAAAAGTACCTCGTTTATTCTTCTAGTAGCTGTAACCCCCTGAGATTGAGCTCCTTCACCATAAACTTTAGGTATTCTATCTAATTCATTTTCTACAGATCTTCTAACTGAATCTGGAGATATTCCCATTTTTTCTATTATATTAGGAATTAATCCATCTTCCTGATTCATTAATGCTGAAAATAAATGTATTGTATCAACTTGCTGGTTGTTGTGTCTGACAGCCTCCTGGAAAGCTTCATTCAGACTCTTCTGTACTCTTACTGTCATTTTTTCTACGTCCATAATCTATCCCTCCATTTTTATGCTCTATCATTTATTATTATAGATTTTCTCAAATCTATTAAACTATCTAGAAGATTTTCTCCCCTAGTAGTGTCAAATCTTAAATTCATTACAAAACTCTTGTCCTCATTGAAAAATCTAAATAAATCATTTGAAGAGGCGTTTAAATATAAGTTTGTATCAATCTGTCTATCCTCTCCAACCATAAGATTATTGCACTTTTCTAAGAATGAGTTTCTAAAATTCATAGTATATACACCAGAATTTTGGTCATAACTATAAAATGCTACGTTATTAAATACTCCTATTAGATTAGAGTTTATAAAGTTGTACATTCTATTATTGTTGTATATAGATAATTGCTCATATATATACTCTCTAAAAATTGGATGTACATTTTTTTCAAGCTTAACTGCCAACTCTTGTGGCATTTCAAAGTATATTTTCCAGTACTTTGGATTATCCTTTTCTAAAGTAAGAGCTGTCTTTTGTCTGCCTTTATCTTCAAACCTATACAGTTTACAGATAAAGTTACTTTTTTGAAGAGAAGTTCTCTGTTCTTCAAAAAAGGAATCAAACCACTGGAGTATATTTCTGTCTAGCTTCAGCATTTAAATCCCTTCTTCCTATTTGTATTTTTTCTTGGATAAGGAATTGTACTCCTCCATCAGCTGATCTCTTTCAGGTTTGCTGCCCTTATAAGAAATCGCTGGGTTTATCATATACTCCCCATTTCTTACCCTCTGAATAAAGTCTCTTTTCTTTAGTTTTGTAAACAAGGTCGAAAGAGATGTCTTAGGATAATCAAAGATTTCTGCCATTTCATCTAAAGTCATCCTTATCTTATTTTCTCTATCCATAGACTCTATAAGCATAAGTGGTATTAAATCTTTCTTTGTATAAGATCCTTCGACAACCTTGACGAAATTTTTTAAGCATATATTTGAATACTTATCCTTCTTGGGTACGAGGTTCCTACTTTCTGTATATTTTTGATCTACATCAACTTTTGATGAACTATTTATCTCAAGCACTTTACTCACCTCGTTTCTTCCTCTTTCGTTAAACCTATCATAGTCCTTTTTTAAATGAATGTCAAAGCAAGTTTTTGTGAAAGTTTATCTCTTGCGCTAACTTTTATTTGTCTTAAAGATAAACTTTTTAATTTTAGTAAACCTAGTTATTTCAATGGATTCAGTTTGCTTTTTAAAAAATATCTATTTTTTTGAAAAAAAATTTTTAATAATCGTTATGTGCTATAATTATCTTAATAAAATTATTTGCAAGAGGTGTTTTTTATGGCGGGGTATTTAATTTTAACAAGTCAAAAGTTGATATTAAGCACAAATTATATGCTTTTTTTATACGGATTATTTACAATTTTTATGTTTTCACTTTTAGATAGGTATATGAATGAAGTAAGCTCTATGGATTTTTTATATCTAGGATTATTTGATGCAATGGTGGCTCTTCCACTATTTTCATTTAAATATCCTGATACAAGTTATGGATTTTTATTTTTAGGATTATCTATAATTCCTCTATTAA
This sequence comes from Peptoclostridium sp. AF21-18, assembly GCF_003478825.1. Taxonomy (NCBI): domain Bacteria; kingdom Bacillati; phylum Bacillota; class Clostridia; order Peptostreptococcales; family Peptoclostridiaceae; genus Peptoclostridium; species Peptoclostridium sp. AF21-18. The sequence goes on along the minus strand of NZ_QUGE01000007.1, from coordinate 22,620 downwards.
AACTTTATCAGGCATATTGTAATAGTAAATACTTTCATTTTATAAAACTAGTTAATAGATTTGCGGTTGTCGTTACAATTGCGGTATTTTTATTAGATAATGTATCTATTTTCCCAGTAGAACATTCTGATACTTTTATTTATATAATACTTTTTATTGGTTTACTGCTTACTACATTTTTAGCTGCAAATATATATAGAGAAAAAAGTATTACCCCTATTTTTTCTTCAGCTAATTTAATACTTATACTTAGCATAATAGGCGGTACTTTGGGTGAAAGTATAGAGATAATAATTTTAGGAATTTTAATATTCTCAATAGTAGCTACAGTTGCCCTTATTGATAATTTTGTAAAAGAATATAGAAATGAAACATTGATATATATGAGAGAAAAACTAGTATATAAAGATATCCTTACATCAATGAAAAATAGACAATCTTTCGAAAAGCAGTTAAAAGAAGATGATAAAAATATAAATGATTTTAATTCATATTGGGCTATTTCTATAGATTTGTCAGATATTAAATACGTAAATAATAATTTTGGTTATTCTCATGGAGATAAATTAATACAGAATTTAGCAGATAGTATAGAAAATACTTTTGAAGATATCGGCAACTGTTTTAGAATATGTGGTGATGAGTTCATCATTCTTATCAAAAACGAACCTAAAGAAAAAGTTGAACGATATATAGAGTTATTCCAATCTGTGGTATCTTCCTACAACAAACTACACGATATTAAAATGATTACTTCTTTAGGATATGACTCTTATAAATTTGGTTATGATAAATCTATATTTGATTTAGTGAGTAGAACAGATTATATGATGTGTAAAAACAAAAGAAGGTTTAAAACATCATGGATGCCTGACGAAAACGAAGAATTACAAGAATAGAGAATAATAACTAACTTAGTGTATTGAAGAAGATAGAAAAAAACTCCTCTACAATGCAACTTGATTGCCTGTAGAGGAGTTTTTCTATGACTTCACTATCCTAAAGTTATTAACTTATACATTTACATTTCTTTTATTTTATAATCAAATCCAGCTTCATCCATTATGTTTAGGTATGGCATCGGATCAAAGTATTCTGGAGAGTATACACCTTCTCCTGTCCATATTCCTCTACCTATAAGCTCTATTGCTATTGCTGCTCCAAATCCTGTCTGAGCAACTACAGCCTGCATTCCCCAATCCTTCATAGATTCCTGATTATCAAATGTCTGGTACATCATTATTTCTTTTTCTTTGCCGTCTTTAATTCCTTTACAATGTATACCAACGCACATTTCTCCAATCATTTCATTTCCTATATCCTTAGGCTGAGGAGCACACGCAGCTACAACATCTCTAGGTGAAACCTTCACTCCACCGACTTCTACAGGCTTAGTTCCTCTAAGTCCTAATTTATCTATAACTTTTAATGCGTTCATTAAGTTTTCATCAAGAGATATTTTATACGTAACTCTTTCTAATCCGTACTGTTCAAGGTATCTAGGCATTGTAACAGTTTCTTCGTGCTCAATTTTGACTAATGTGTTTTCACCTACTTCTGGCATATCAAATTTTTCTTCACCAGCAAAGGCATCCTCTACTATAAATCCACCGTTGTTTTTATCCCATTCAACATTAGGATTCATACATTCATCTAAAACTGTCCACACATTAAATCCAAATGTAATATCGTCTTTATCCGCAGAAGGTATCTGAAGATTTCCACCGTCTTTTACATGTATTTCTTTTATTTCATCAAATAATTCTGTTGCTGCGTATTTTGCAAATACATTTACAACTCCTGGATCTATTCCCATACATATACAAGCTAACTGTCCTTTTTCTGCCCATTTTTCGTGTCTATCAAAGTTGTATTTTGTCATAGGCTCTGTATAACTATTTTCTATACCTAAACCAAATGCAGGATTTTCCATTGGAACAGACCAAGTTCCCATATTTCCGTAGTCTACCCCTGCTTCAAATGCTGCATCAAATATATAATTACTTAAAAATGGAGCTGTTGCATCCATAACAAAATCTAAGTTATATTTTTTTACAAGTTCTTTCATACTTTCTTTTGATTTTGCATTTACAAATTCTGGTATAAATCTATCGTAATCTCCTAGATTATCACAAACCTCTTTTGCTCTCTCTAAATCGTAGTCAGAAACAACTACAAACTCTAGCCAATCTCTATTTTTATCTCTTTCTTTTAAAATCCTTAAAATTGATTCACCGACTGCTCCGGCACCTACTAATAACATTCTCATAATTCTTATCTCCTCTTTGTATATATAGTCTTGCATCTTACACAAATATGGATTTCTCTTTTTATTATAAATAAGCATAAAAATACCAACCTTGCAAAAACATAAAAAGAGATACAGATACACAAATAAATGCATCCATATCTCTGTCCTTTTGCCAGTTGGTTATATCCTCGTAGGCGGTGAATTTAATCACTCTCTCCAAAGTATCGTCTGACTGCCCTCCTTTTGCCTGTCAGTTTCCACAGAAACAAGATGAAATTTCTGTTTTGCTTCTTCGGCGCTTTTTACAAAGTCTCTAATGCAGTCGTCATCCGAACATATTTGATTGTCATTTTTATAATATAAGATTTTTATCAAACTGTCAAATTTTTTAATTCTAAATATTTATTTTTTTAATACTTATCTAATCCCAACCATCATCATCTTTATCTTCATTCTTTTCATAACTTTCCAGCTGACTTACATGATATCCTATATCATCCAACATACTCTCTTCAAATTCCTTTAGAATACTTTCCTTAAAAGTTATAGGAGTTATCTTTTCTATTGGTTTTGCAAGTCTAAATGCTGCCTTTTTAAGCTCAGATAATTTTGAACTAGCTGAATCATCGTCCTCAGATTTATTTATACAGTCTATAAATTCATCCAATGAATAAACCTTAAATTTTTTAATCTTTTTCCCCTCTGCTATAGACTCAAGCAACTCTATAAAAATATCTTGATAAGTCGCATCTTTTCCCATTTTTAAAGCTTCCGCAGTTTCTGGAATAAGATTTTCAAAGAGAATTCTTTTTGGATTTTTACCAACAACTCCTCTGCTTTCTGCATAAGGTAATATCTTTTCATCTGGATAAGAAATCAATCTGTTCATAAACTCATCATCTGTTATTCCATCTATGTAGTATTTATTTCCTTTTAATCCTTCAATCTTTTTAATCCGGTCAAAATATCCTCTAAGCATATTTCTTCTTATAGTATCATTGCTGAATATAAGACCTCTCCCAAGTGGCTCAGAAGGTTTTATTTCTATAAACTTAGTATCCTCTTTTATAGGCTCTCTAAGTTTTCTGTTTGGAGAAACTCTAACAGCTATTAAATCATCATACCCTTTGCTTTCTAAAAGCCTTAGAGGACAATTATCATAAAATCCGCCATCTATAAAGAATTTACCATCTATATCTTCACTTTTAAAAACAGGCAGATTTGCACTAGCCATTATGTAGTCCTTTATCTTGCCTTTAGGAATATCCTCCTTAAAAATCTCTACTGGTACAGGTTTTAATCCGTCAAACTCAACTGTAACAAGCCCAAAATCCATTTCAGATGCGCGAATTTTATCCTCATCTATATAAGTATCCAAAATTCTTCTAAGCTTTGTAGTATCAATTCCTTTATTTGCTATGACTTTTTTTGCTTCAGTAGATGCATATTCTAACATACTTCTATCTATATTCTTGTCGACCAAATTCTCCATAAACTGGTTATCCACATTGAACAATGTCTCAGGTTGCATATTTTTCCACATATTGTAGCATACATCAAAGTCACCTTGGACTATCATAGCTGCATTAAATGCACCTATAGATGTACCAACAGCTCCTTTAAATTTATATCCTCTTTCAAAAAGTGCCTTTAGTACTCCTAAATGATATGCGCCTTTTGATGATCCACCTTCTAATGCAATTCCCTTCATAATTATCACCTCCTGTGATAATAGCTATATTCCTAAACCAAATTTTTTACCTAGACTTAAAAGACCTCCATCTAAATAATCTGTATTTACATTAAATTTCCATTCACCATTGTGTCTATACATTTCACCAAATACTATCTCTGTATTCTGACCTACACTATCATTTATCTGGTAGTTATATATTACTTCTTCCCGATCTAAATCTATTATTCTCATAGATAAATAGTCAAATCTATCATAATATCTAAATACATCACCGTACTCAGTTAGAGTAAGTGCAAATGCTATCTTTCTTATTTTATTAGGTATTTTAGACATAGTTATGTAAACTTTATCTTCTCTTTCGTTTAATTTAACTGATTCAGATGGATGCTCTCTATTTTCACTATAAATAAAATCCTCATAGCTAGTCATTGTTCCGCTACCGTCAGTTAAAAAAACAGCCGTACCCATTTCAAAATCGTCTTTCTTTAAATAATTATTTACTCTATAATCAAATTCAACCAAAACATTTTCTAATTCTGGTATATCTCTTGTAAGTTCAACCTTCTGACCTTTAAGTATTTCCTTCATTTCAAAAAATATCTCCTTTTAAAAATTTCTACTTATTAGATTATACAACAAATCTCTAAAAAAAGTGAACTTTACTAGCAGATTATATGTAATTTATTCTTGTTCATCTTCTTTCTTTTTTATGTTCTCTCTTAACTTCCTTCATATGTTTGATTTTCTTAGTGCTTTCTTCTATCTTAACTATACTAGCTTCAATTTCTTCTTCGTGCTGTTCAAGTTTTTTATTGAATCTTTTACCAATTAACCAAGAAACTAAAGTCAAGCCTATAAATAAAGCTATCTTTAATGGACTGTGGATAAATCCAGTTATGTCCTCTGCTATATAGCTTATTATTATAAACATTACAAATTTACCGGCTAACATAGGAGGTATAAAGTCTATTAATTTTTTCTTGCCACAAAGTGCAGATGCCAAAGTGGCCCGGCAACTAGGCATAAACGGACATGCATAAGCTAAGAACAAAATACTGAAACCTTTTTTATCAACCCATTCTATTACTGAATCTACTTTATTATTCTTTAAAAGCCACTTTAAAATCCTAATATTTCTAAATCTAGACACCACTAAAAATAGTGCTGTTGTACCTAGACCTGATCCAATCCAAGATATGACAAGACCTTTGAACATACCCAATATTGCAGCATTTGCAGAAACTATTGCTACAAGTGGAAGCGCTGGTATAAAACTTTCTACAAATGCACTAAAAAGACCTGCAATTATAGATAATATTAAATTATCCTGTGCTATATATAATAAATTTTGAATGTGCTCCATAATAAAACCCCTCTTATCTATAATGATACAAATTAAATAAATATTAGTTTTAATATTTATTTTTATTTGCTTATTTAATATATATATTTGATATATGCTCTTATTATACCTTCTTATTCTTGAGGAATTCTTAATTTTTTCTATAAATATTCTAAAAAAGGCTGCTACATTTTCTCCCCTAAAATGTAACAGCCTTTAAAACCGTTCTATAAAAATTCACCCTATATAATTTAACTTTATAAATATAAATTTGTTTAGTTAAAGCTATCCAACATATGCTTCTGCTTCCATTTCCTCAACAACTTCTGTTTCAACTTCTTTATTTCCAGCAACTGCTGTAAATGCTGATACAAACATTATTGCAACTCCTATTGCCTTTCCAATAGTGAATACTTCACCTACTACAGTCCATCCTATTATAGATGCAGCTATAAGCTCAACAGATGCTACAACACCTACAATTGAAAGCTCGCATCCTCTAGCAATTCCCTCAGCATAGAATATATATGCCATCGCCGCTGGGAATACTCCTAGAAGTATCATATATGGAAGCACATTCATGTCTGTAACAAATCCTATCATTTCAACTGGTTTTGCTGAAGGTATCATAAATATTGCTCCAAATAAAAATCCATAGATTAAAATTGTTTCACTAGAAAATTCTTTTAATGCATTTTTACTTATTATTGGCATTAATGCATAAGTTATTGCTGCCATTATTCCCATTATAATTCCGTATGTATTTATTCCTTTTAGATCAAGTACTCCACCAGTAACTGCCATAATTGCTCCAATACAGCATAAAATTAGAGAAATTATCTTAGCTCTAGTCATTTTTTCTTTATAAACTATTTTTGAAAATACCGCTAAAAACAATGGTGAAGTATATAAAAGAACTGCAGCTATTGAAACACCAGTCACTTCTACTGCTTTAAAATAACATTTATTAAAAAGCCCCTGACATATTATTCCTATTGCTCCACAATATAAAAGACATTTTAAATTTATTTTTAAAACTTCTGGTCTTCTTATTAGCGAATATAATGATAACACTATAAATCCTATAAATAATCTAGTAAATGCAACCTGTTCAGATGAAAGACCTCTTTCCATAAGCATATTTCCAAATAATCCTAGCGTAGACCATAAAATCCCTGCCATTGCTATAAATACGTATGAATTTACACCTTTTTTCATATCATTACCCCCTCAATTTTTTATTATTACATTATATTTGAATAGCAAAATACATGCCATTTATATAGTATTTTTATTTTTGCATTTAACATTTATAAAAGTTAGCGTTTGCAATATGTACAGTTTTTTTCTTATGGTTATTTCAATTTTTATCATTTTTTTATTTTGACTATATATTTTTTTATCGTTTTTGTAGATATTTTTAAGTCGTTTTTAACTTATTTATTCTTTTTCTCTTCATATAAATCAAAATAGACTTATTTTTAAGTCTTTTACAACTTATTTTTTAATTTACTTATGATTAATATTGTCTAAATAAGATTTTTAAGTTATATTTGACTTATAAATATACACGAGGAGGAAATTATGAAATATAGTAAAGATTTTTATCAAAAAATAATAGAAGCTTCCCACGACGAAATATGTGTTTCTGACAAAAATGGTGTGATTATATTTTGTAATAAATCATTTGAAGAAAACTACGGAATTTCAAAATCAGAAATGATTGGAAAAAATGTAGAATACCTAGAAAATCACGGATATGCTACAAAGAGCCCTATTCCTCTTGTTATACAGAGTAAGAATCAGATTACAGTAGAACAAGAAACTCATACTGGAAAAAATTTACTAATAACTGCTACACCAGTTTTTTCCGACAATGGAGAAATTGAATACGTTGTTGAAAATGTAAGAGATATAACAGAATTAAACAAAATAAAAACAAAACTGCAGACCACAGAAAAAGAAATGAACAAGTATAAATCAGAGGTAGAAACATTCTATAGAACTACATTAAAATACGAGGACAATATTATAAGCAACGGTCCAGTTATGCAGAGTATTATGCAAACTGCTGATCAAGTTTCAAAGGCAAATGTAAATATTATGCTACTTGGTGAATCTGGAACTGGAAAAAGCTCACTTGCAAAGTTTATTCACCAGCACAGTCATAGAGCAAATGGTCCATTTATAACTATAAACTGTGCAGCAATCTCTCCTCAACTTCTAGAATCTGAGTTATTTGGATACACATCTGGTGCATTCACAGGTGCTAGTTCCAAAGGAAAGGTGGGGCTTGTAGAGCTTGCAAATGGTGGTACTTTATTCTTAGACGAGATTGGAGATATACCTCTTCCACTTCAATCAAAGTTTTTACAATTAATTCAAGAAAAAACATTTCTTCCTGTGGGTGGAATAAAACAGAAAAAAGTTGATATCAGGATTATTTCTGCTACAAATGCGGACATACTAGCAAAAGTAAAAGAAAGAAGTTTTAGAGAGGATTTATACTATAGATTAAATGTAATAGAAATAAAATTGCCTCCTCTTAGGGAACGTGGAGATAATCTATTGAATTTGATTCGCTACTACTTTAAAAAATACTCTATACAATTTGATATGAAAGATAAAGTAATATCTGATGAAGCAGTTAAATTTATAGCTAGCTATAATTTTCCTGGAAATATTAGAGAGCTACAAAATATAATGCAAAACATCGTACTTACATCAAAAAATAATTACGTAGATGTAAATTCTCTGCCAGAAAAAATTATATATACAATCAAAAATAATAATTCTGGCATATATGATAATTTATCAGTTTACAATAATTCATTTGTTTCTGATTTTGATAGCTGTAATGATAATAGTATTAAAAACAAAACAGATAAATTTAGTATAGATAATAATATAGATTCTAAAATTGTTGAAGATTCTCAAGAAAAACATCCTATATCTTTTTCAAAAGTAAACGATATCAGTTTTTGTATAGACGATAATAATTTGCAAGATTTTAATGCTCTTATTTATAATTTCGAAAATAAGATTGTTTCTGAATATTACAACAAATATAAAAGTAGTTACAAAATCGCTGAAATTTTAGGAATTTCACAATCAAAAGCTAGTAGATTGATAAGAAAGCACATAAAAAAATGATATTAAAAATGACTTTTTTGTCTACATAACCTTGTAAAATGCAAGTTTTTCTGCTATTATATTAGTAAAGAAATGCAGTTGACATTTCTTCTCACAAATCATTTTATTTGTGTAAGTCTAACGTTATACAAACTTCTCTACTTGGGATGTTTGATACTTTAGATGAAAATTTTTTTACGAGGTGCAGAGAAAAAATATGTTAATGAACACACACTTTCAGATTGCTAAATCAGTGTTAGAAAATATGGACGAAAAAAAGGCATTATTAATAAGTGAAAAGAACTTCGTGTACGGCAACGTTAAGCCAGATGCGTTTTCAAAATATAAATTAAAAAAGCATTATATGGAAGAATCTTTCAACATGATTATAGAAAAAGTTAAATACTTATGTAGTTTAACTCTTGAGTCTTTATCAAAAGTATTTTCTACTAGCAGACTAAGCCAGGAACTAGGTGTTATATGCCATTTCTTATGTGACTTCTTCTGTGTTGCTCACAGCGAAAGATGGGAGTTCAAACACAGCATGAATAAACACGTTATATATGAAAGAGAGCTTGCTGCTAAAGCTAAAGAAACTGATTTAGTAAAAATCAAAGGCGATGGAGATATAAAAGAAGGCGAATTCGAATCTTTCTTTAATACTCTTTATAGCCAGTACAAAAGCAATGGAAATTATATAGAAAACGATCTGAAGTTTTCTACTTACGTTTGCAATAGCGTTACTGATTTTGTATTAGGAAGTATCCTTTCTAATAGTAATGCAAATGCAGGTTTACAGATAGCATAAACTAATCTTTATACTATGAATTTTCGGGGATCGAGCACGGATCCCCTTTTTATTTTACAAATAAAAAGAGTGATATCTAGTATTTATAGTACATTACATAGATTATCACTCTTTATATTTTATAATTATTTTATTTTAGATATTATTTCTAATGCCTCAGCTACATTATTTACAACATACTTAGCCACTGCTTTTACATCTTCTCTTGCATTTGCCATAGCAAATCCATGTTCGAAACCAGCTATCATACTTATGTCATTAGGTGAATCTCCTATTGTAGCTACCTCTTTTGGATCTACTCCTTCTTTTTCCACAACGTATTCTATCGCTTTATTCTTAGCCACACCTTTTGGCACTAAGTTTATAGTATTTTCACTAGAGAAATAAATATCTAGCTTGTCAGAAAATTTTTCCTTTAACTTAGCTTCTATCTCTTCAAGTTCTTCTGGATGGTTAGAAGCAAATCCTATATTGCCCACCTTGTTATCAAAGCTTTCTCTACTTGCAAAGTCTGGCTCTACTAAAAAATCATCAGAATAAGAATTGAACGCTTTTCCATTGTTTAGCACAAGCATATTGCCATCAAATTTAAAGTATATTTCAGCTTCCATTTCTTTTACATTCTTTATTTCTTCGTATTCTTTTATTACTTCTCTTACTAAATCATCACTTAAAGTTCCTGTAAATATTAAATTTAATTCGCTATCGTATATATATGATCCATTTTCTGCTATGAAATATCCATTTAGAGATATATCATTTTTTACCATTTCATATCCCTGTCTAAATATTCTTCCTGTAGCTATATTGAAAATTCTTCCACTTTCTTCTATTTTCTTTACAGCTTTTGCATCTTCTTCACTAACCCCATTGTGATAAAGAGTTCCATCTAAATCACAAAATACATATTTTATCATAGTTTATTTACTTCCTTTTCTTCAGTTTCTTTCAAAAATTTAATTTATGGTATTATTCTATCAGAATAATAAATTTATTGTTTTAGTATTTTTTTACAATTCTTCAAGCATGCTTTTTAAATCTATTAATATCTGTCTTACAGCTCTACGTCTTACCTTCTGTCTATCTCCTCTAAAGTTATTTTTTCTTATTTTAGTTTCTCCGTTTATAGATATAGCAGTATAAACTAAACCAACTGGTTTTTCATCTGTTCCACCACCAGGTCCTGCAACACCAGTTGTAGATAATCCTATATCTGCCCCAAGTCCTTTTCTTATGCCTTCTGCCATTTCTGTAGCTGTCTGTGGACTTACTGCTCCATAATTTTCAAGAGTTTCTTCAGATACACCAAGTCTTTTAACTTTTGCTGCATTAGAATATGTTACACAACCTTCAAGAAATACATCTGATATACCTGGATAATTTATTAATGTTCCAGCAACTAAACCACCTGTGCAAGATTCAGCTGTAGCAATAGTTAATCCTTTTTCTACAAGCATTTTTGCAACAGTTTCTTCTATTTTAGAGTCACCGTCTACTAATTCTTCTCCACCTTCTGCGTAAATATATTTTCCTACTCTTTCTCTGATCTCTGCAACCTTTGCATCTAATAACTCTTTTGCCTCTTCATCATCTTTTGCTTTAGCAGTTATTCTTATAAGTACTTCCATTTCTTTTGCATAAAGTGCAACTGTTGGATTTGTCTGGTTATCTAATATATCTTCTATTTCAAGTTCAAGTGCTGACTCTCCTATTCCGTTGAATCTAAGTACTCTAGAAACTAGCATACTATCTGTAAACTGATGTAAAAATGGTCTAACACTTTCATTAAACATAGCTTTCATTTCCCAAGGTGGTCCAGGCAATACTATTATTCTTTTGCCATCTTTTTCAAATATAGCTCCAGGTGCAGTTCCATTGTTATTTTTTAGAACTGTAGCTTCTACAGGAAACATCGCCTGTTTTTTATTATTTTCTGGAATTGGTTTATCTGGTGCAAATTTCATACATCTTTCTTTTATATATTCCCAAGATTCTTCATGAAGCACCATTTCCTGCCCAAAATACTCTGCTGCCATTTCTTTAGTTAAATCGTCTTTAGTTGGCCCAAGTCCTCCAGTTGTTATAACTAAATCACTTCTTTTTAAAGCTTCATCAAAACATTCTAATAATCTCTGTGGATTATCTCCAACTGTACTCTGATGGAATACTCCTATTCCAAGTGCAGCTAATTCTTTTGATATATACTGTGCATTTGTGTTTACTATATCTCCAAGTAATAATTCTGTTCCTACTGATATCAATTCTGCTCTCAAATATTTCACCTCTTTTTTTATAATGTATACAATAAATTTTATCAGAATAATTTTACTTTTTCAAATCACATATATTTAACTTTCCATATTAGATAACATAGATTTTATGTCTGCACCATTATGAAGCATCAATAATACTATATCGCTATCACTTTTTTCTAATATTTCATCTGTTTTCATTTCTACATATCTAGGATCTACAATTTCAACTTGATAAAATAAATCTGATAATAACCATGTCAAAGGTGCTTGGTATGAATCTCTAATAACCATTATTTTCTTTTTTGTAACAGCATCCTTATTTATCATTTTGTAATATGAATGATTTCCTGTATATGCACCACCATAGGTCATTTCCTCTTCTTTATATCTATCAAAAATTATATAATTTTCTTTTACTCTTTCAAACTTTCCATTTTTTAGTTCGTAATATTCATTATTATAATCCCTATCCATATATACATATGGTATTTTTTCATTTTTATCTAATACACAATTTAAATTTCTATTATAACTTCCAATAAATGGCTTTTCATCTATATAACTAGTTTTATAATTATATTTAGACAAATCAATATTTAAATTTTCATAAATATTTAATCTATCTATTATATATTTAAATGCTTCAAAAGCACCTTTAGAATTCCAATGATGATCTGTCTTGAAATAAAATTCTTCTAGTTCATCATTATCAAACTTATCTAAAAAATAGCTTCCAACGTCTATACTTGTTATACCTTTTTCCTTTAATGCATTTAAAAATAATTTACTGTTTTCCATACCATAATTTTTGTCTACATACTTATCTGGATATTTGTGAGATATTGTTTTTTCCTTTTGAGGTAATGAAACATAGTACATTTTTTTATCTGATTTTTTCACGCTATTTGATATTTTTTCTATGATATCAACATCAGATTTACAATCATCTAGTCTTTTTTTATTGCGCTCTACTCCACCCAATATCCATCCATCATCGGTTACATATAATCCCTTAACCGTAGATTTTTTTGTAATTAATTGCCATTTTGTATCTAATTTCATCAGTTCTTCTCTAAAAACAAACTGATCCGTATAATAATTTTCATATAAACTTGTAAATGTTTTATCTTTTATATTCTCAAAAGTAGGTCTTTGAGTTAACGCTCTATTTTCGCTTTCACTTTTTTCTTTATCCTTAGCAAAAGAATTAATAACACTAACTCCAAATATTATAACTAAAAATGGTATTATCAAAAATAAACTCTTTTTTCTTTCATTCATTCTTTACTCTCCTTCAAAATTATAAAGTATCTAAATTAGTCACATATAAAAAATTCAAACTAACTAATATTATATATCATTTAAATATAAAAATTATTAAATTTTATATTTTTTATTTTAATATTTAATTTTTAGAACCACTATATTGCTAAACTTAAGATATTGTGGTTCTTTTTTATATTATTATTTGACAATATAATAGTAATTAGGTGATTGATGAATAAATTTTTACATTTTAGAAATTACTTTAATTTAATAAATAGATTTTAACAAATCAAAAGGAGTGAATAACTTTGAAAAAGAAAATAGCAGTAGTAATGGGTGGAATATCATCAGAAAGAGAGATATCTTTAAAATCAGGTGCAGGAGTTTTCGAAAGTCTTGACAGAGAAAAATATGAACCAATAAAAGTTGTAATAGATGAAAAAACAGATATAATAACAAAAATACCAGATGACGTTGATTTTGCTTTCTTAGCACTTCATGGGAAATTTGGTGAGGATGGATGTGTTCAGTCTGTTCTTGAAACTAGAGATATACCATATTCTGGATGTGGACCACTAAGTAGTGCAATGTGTATGGATAAAAATATATCTAAAAAAATATGTAAAGCATCTGGAATACCAACAGCAGATTGGATTACAGTTAAATCAATAGAAGAAATAGACTACGATAGAATAGAAGAAATGGGATATCCAGTATTTGTTAAACCAAATTCTGGAGGATCAAGTGTTGCTACTTTTATGATAAAAGAAAAAGCAGGGATAGAAGACGCTGTTAGACAAGGACTTGAAGTAGATACTGAAGTAATGATAGAACAGTATTTACCAGGTGAAGAATGTACTTCATTCATACTTGACGGTGAAGTATTCCCTACAGTTTCTATAAAATCAGAACAGGAATTCTTTGATTTCGAAGCTAAATACTCTTCAGATAATGGAGCCGTTGAAGAAGTTGTTTATCTTGAAGAATCACTTCAGAATAAATTAAATGAATACTCAAAAATGTGTTGGGATGCATTCAACTGTAGAGCTTATGTTAGAGTTGACTTTATAATAAGCAATGGTGTTCCTTATGTTCTTGAACTTAACACTCTTCCAGGACTTACAGCTACTAGCTTAATTCCAAGAAGTGCTGCAGCTAAAGGAATATCTTACTCTCAGCTGTTAGATAAATTAATTTCTTGCTCTCTAAAATAATATTATATATAGTATTAAAAAAATGGGACTTGCGCAATTTTGCACAGTCCTATTTTTTATGCATTCTATTTTATTTTCTCTAACTTTATTTTCTAAAGTATAATATAATAGTAATTGAGATTAATAATTTTTATAATTACTTTAAAATAAAGTTTTTAGAAATTATTTTTCAATTTATGAAATATAAATTTACTTTTTGAGGGTGATAATTTGATTTTTTCAGATTTTAAATTGGAAGGTAATCTTCCTATATATATACAAATCAAAAATTATTTAAGCTCCTTGATTAATAAGGGACTTCTTCCAAACGGAAGCAAACTTCCATCCACAAGAGAGCTTTCAAAAATACTATCTGTCAGTAGAAATTCAGTTATAGCTGCATACGACGAGCTAAAAGCTGACGGCTTCCTATACTCTGTGAACGGAAAGGGAACATTTGTAAACTCAGAAAAATTGATTACTTCTTCTGATTGGAATATAGATTGGGAGAGTCTTGAAAATAGTTTTTCAAAAACTGCAAATGAGCTTGATATAGTAAAAAATGAGATTCCCTGGAGTTCTGATCTAATTTCATTTAAAAGTATCTCTCCAGATGGAGATTTATTTGATATGGATGAGTTTAAGAAATCATTTATGAGTAGAATTTCCGTTGAAAGTCATAAATTACTCAATTATGGATATGCACAAGGTTATAAGCCGTTGATAGATTTTTTAGGTGATTATATGAAGAAAAAAGGATCTTTTTCTAAATCTAAAACCACATTAGTTACAAATGGATTTACTGAAGCATTTGACCTGATACTATCTTCATTTACAAAACCAGGTGATATGATAATTTGTGAAAATCCAACTCACAATACTTCTATAAAAATAATGAGAGCACATGGAATAAATATACAAGGTATTGATATTGGGAAAGATGGATTAGATTTTGATATGCTAGAAAATATTTTAGAGAAACATGGAAATTCTATAAAATTTGCATATCTTACCCCTTCCTACCATAATCCAACTGGTAGCGTAATGCCACCTGAAAGCAGATTAAAATTCTATAATCTTATGAAAAAATACTCTATACCTATTATTGAGGATGGTTTTAATGAAGAACTATTATATTCAAGTTCGCATATATTCCCTCTTTCATCTTTTGACACTTCTGGAAACGGGGTAATATATATAGGTAGTTTTTCAAAAATACTTTTTCCAGGCATGAGAATTGGATGGATTTATGCGGATAAAAAAATCATAAATAGGCTGATAAGTGTGAAACGTTGTAGAAATATACATACTTCTTTCTTAGATCAAGGAGTTCTTTTTGATTATCTAAATAGCGGAAAATTTGAAAAGTATATAAAAAAAATAAGAAAGGTTTATGGCGAAAAGTTTGGTGTTGCTCGTGAATGTGTAGAAAAATATATCAACAACGAATATATTTTGGGCGATGGAGGACTACATATTTTTATAAAACTAAAAGGTATTGATGCAAGAGAACTTTTAGATATGTGCTACAATAAAAAGGTTATATTTATGCCTGGAGATATATTCTTTACAGATAATAATGGATATGATACCCTAAGACTTGGGTTATCTAGGCTTTCACTTGAAGATATTGAAAAAGGTATAAAAATAATCGGTGAAACTATAGATGAAATGAACGAAGAAAATAAATAATTAGCAAGGAGATATTATGAATTTAATTACATTTGAAAATATATGCAAAAGTTATTCAGAAAAAAAATTAATAGAAAATCTTTCTTTTGGTATAAATGACGGTGAAAAAATTGGTCTTATCGGTGTAAATGGTACTGGTAAGTCTACTCTTTTAAAAATTGTAGCTGGAGCTGAAGAGATAGATAGTGGAAAAATAACAAAGGCAAATAGAGTTAGAATTGAGTATTTACCACAGAGCCCTGACTATGACGAAAATGCAACTGTTCTTGAACAGGTATTTAAGGCTGAATCAAAGGAATTAAACCTTCTTGGAAGATATCAGGATTTATTAAAAAAATTAGAAAGAGAGTACTCTGACAAAACAAATGAAGAACTTATAAAAGTTCAAGAACAGATAGATACAATGAATCTTTGGGATTTAGAAAATGATGCTAAAGCTGTACTTACAAAGCTTGGAATAGATAACTTTGACCAGAAAGTATCTGAGCTTTCAGGTGGTCAGAAAAAGAGAATTTCTCTAGCATCTGCACTTATAACACCTTGTGAGCTTCTAGTTCTTGACGAGCCTACCAACCACTTAGACAGTGATACTATAGACTGGCTTGAGGAATATCTAAACTCAAGAAAAGGATCTCTATTAATGATTACACATGATAGATACTTCCTTGATAGAGTTACAAATAGAATTCTTGAACTTGATAAAGGTAGATTGTTTAGCTATGAAGGAAACTACACTCTATTCTTAGAGAAAAAAATGGAGAGACTTCAGCTTGAATCTAGTATGGAAGATAAAAGACAGAATCTTATCAGAAATGAGCTAAAATGGGTTAAAAGAGGTGCTAGAGCTAGAACAACTAAACAGAAAGCTAGACTTCAGAGATTTGATGAGCTTGTTAATCGTGAAGTTATAAAAGAAGACGAAAAAATAGATATCTCTGTAGCATCAAGCAGACTTGGTAAAAAAATAATCGAAATAAAAAATATATCTAAAAGTTTCGATGGTAAAAAAGTTATCGACGATTTAGAATACACTCTTGCCAGAACAGATAGAATTGGTATTGTAGGTAAAAATGGACTTGGTAAATCTACCCTTATAAATATTTTAAATGGTAAATTACAGCCAGATAGCGGTACTATTGAAATAGGTGAAACTGTAAAAATAGGTTGTTTCTCTCAGGACGACTCTCATATGGACCCTAGTATGAAGGCCATAGATTATATAAAAGAAGAAAGTGATTATATAACAACTGCTGATGGAACTAAAATCACAGCATCTATGATGTGCGAGAGATTCTTATTCAATGGTACTCTTCAGCATACTATGATAGAAAAATTATCTGGTGGTGAAAGAAGAAGACTTCACCTATTGAGAGTTCTTATGGGTGCCCCAAATGTGCTACTTCTTGACGAACCTACAAATGACCTTGATATAGAAACACTTAGCAGATTAGAAGACTATCTTGATGAATTCGACGGTGTTGTAATAACTGTTTCACATGATAGATATTTCTTAGATAGAATATGTAATAAGATTTTTGCCTATGAAGGAAATGGTAGAATCTTTATTTTTACAGGTAACTACAGCGATTATACTATTTTTAGAGAAATTCAAGGAATTGAATTTGAAGACGATAAACCAGAAAAAGTTGTTGAGCCTAAGAAAGAAAAAGAGAAACCAAAGTCTGATAAAAAGACTAAGTTCTCTTATAAAGAACAGAAGGAATATGATTCTATTGATTCTGATATAGAGCAATTAGAAAAGAAAATCGCTGCACTTGAGGAAAGTACTGCAGTTTATGCTACTGATTTCACAAAACTTCAGGAAATAATGAACGAAAAAGCAGAATTAGAAAAAGAACTTGAATATAAATATGAACGCTGGGAATACTTAAATGAATTAGCAGAAAGCTTCCAGTAAAATAATGAAAATAAAAAGACTGTCCCCTACTCCAGGCTTCAACGGCTCACTCTTTAGAGTAACACATTTCAAAGTCATGAGCCGTCTCCAGATTGTCGTTAGGGTGACAGTCTATTTTATTTTCATAAGTTTTTCTGAAACAGCTTTTACACAATTCATTTTGCGTATTTAAACTTCAGTGTCGCTTGCAGTATTGTCGTTTATTTGGCTATACACCTCTTCTTTTTTATACTACAAGCCTTATTCAAGCGAGTACGCCCAAGCTGCTTTTATTTGTGATTTTATGTCATTATAGTTCCATAATTTTTCACTTCTAGCTATATTATTTGGATCGTGTATTACAAGTTGTCCGTCCTTCATTCCAGCAATTACTATAAAATGTCCTTCTCTAGTAAAGTATCCTGGTCCTACGCTACATATTATAGGATTACCGTTTTTTAACGCACTTTCAAAACTAGATTTTGTATTATCTATTGCCAAACCTTTTACACCGTATTTCTTCGCGCCTTCTACCATAAGGTTCCAGTTTGTTCCAGCAGCTTCGTGGAATCCATGCTTATCACTATACTTAGCAATTTTTATAGGTGTTATATCTTTATCACCAGTAAGCCCAGATACAACCATTGATAACGCTGTTGGACCACATCCATTTATTGCAAGTACATTATCTCCATATTCGTACCATCCCCATTTTGGATCCCATTGCTGAAGTCTTGGTATTTTGCCATCACCACATTCTTCACCTATATTTATTAGAAACGATGGCTTTTTAAAATTATCTCTACTAAGAACAAAATCTAAAGTCTCTCCATTAGAATACAATAATTTTATTACATCTTCTGGATAACTTTCTATATTTTGTATAACCTCATTATATCTATTGTCTTCTTTTGCTCTCTTTTGGAATTCTTCAGTGTATTTTGTAGGATTTTCAACTGGTATAGCATCAGTGTTTTCAGTACCAGAACCTCTTGTATAAACAGCTATTATCAATAATACTACAAATGCTATTGTTATTTTTATGCTTTTTTTAAGCTTTCTTTTCTTTTTCATAATAAATACTCCTAACTATTATTGTAATATCCATTTTAATCATTTTTTCTTTTCTTGTAAATGAATTACATAATATCTTCATATAATATTTAGAGTATCTTTAGAAATATTTGGTTCATTATTTTTATTGGTATATTATCAAAAAATAAGAAAAATCTATGAAGCTTGATGATATTTTTATATTTATCAGAGCAATTTTCATAGATTTTTATTATTATCCTATTTTATACTGGTATATTTTCCTTAGGAAGTTTCTTTTTATTTACCTTTCCTATTGGAGTAACCGGTATTTTGTCAATCTGCATAATATATTCAGGAACCATATAAGGTGGTAAAGACATTTGAAGGTAGTTTTTTACTTTTTTAGGATCCACTTCTTCATCAGATACATAAAATGCCTTTAAGTAAAGTTCTCCTTTTTCGTCTGGTCTAGCTATACAAACAGAGCTTTTTATTTCTGGAATGTTATTTATTTCATTCTCAATTTCGTATATCTCAACCCTTATGCCTTTTATCTTAACCTGACTATCCATTCTTCCTATGCAGTCAATATTTCCATCCTCTAACCATTTAGCAAGATCTCCTGTTTTGTACATAAATCTAGTGTACTTATCAAATGCAAATGGATTTTCTACAAATTTTTCCTTTGTAAGCTCTTCCTTATGCATATATCCCCTAGATATCTGTATTCCAGAAAGACATAGCTCTCCAGGAACACCTATTGGACATATATTTCCATTCATATCAAATATATACGCATAAGTATTGTAAATTGGTTTACCTATTGGAATCTTTTCGTACTCTTTATCTACATAGAATGAAGTCGCAAGTACAGTAAATTCTGCTGGACCATATTCATTATATATCTTGTAATTTCTTTCTTTATATCCTTTTAGCTTATCTCCTCCAGATTGCAATACTCTTAAATACTTGTTATCACAATTTTTAATAAATCTTTTTGCGAATATAGTTGGAACTGCTAAAATCGTTATCCCCTTCTTTTCACAGTACTCATTTACTGTATATTCATTTGCTCTTGCGGTTTCTGGAATTATATCCACTGATGCCCCACAAAGCAAATATGGGAATATCTGTTTAACTGCTGCATCAAAACTAAAACTTAGATAAACTCCACAAATATCATTTTCATCTGCGTTTATATAATCTATAGCGTACATACACATATTCATAAGACTTCTATGCTCTATAGACATACACTTTGGTCTACCTGTAGATCCTGATGTAGATATTCTATATGCACAGTTATCAGGGTACACGTACTCTGTTATTGGAATATCTGTATTGAACATAGACTCATTTTCTATAAATAATAGTTTTTTATCTGTTTTAGGAAGTTGATTTTCTAATTTTTTAGAAGTTATTATTACTTTTGCCTCACTATCCTCTAAAAGATATGACATTCTAACAGATGGATTACTTATATCTATTGGAAATACCGCAGCTCCTGCTTTCATTATACTTATTGCTGCAATTATTACACCAATATTTCTAGGTAGAATAACTGCAACTGTATCTTCTCTTTTTATACTAATGCTATTTAAATATCCAGCAAATCTCTCTGTTACAATATCTAGCTCTCTATAAGTCATAGATGTTTTTTCATCACTAATAGCTATATTATCTGGAGTTTTCTTGACCTGTTCATAAAAGCCATCCATAAATGTCATATCTGGTGGTCTTTTTTTACAGCTCATATTAAACTCTTCAAATATTTCTTCTTCCTCTTCTTTAGAAACAAATCTTATGTCTTTCATTTCTATTTTTTCATTTTCTACTATCTGAGAAATAACTGTTTCAAACATAGATAAAACTCTTTCTGCAGTATCTTTGCTGTACTTAGAAGGCATATACTTAGCCCTTATAACTAGAGTCCCCTCACCAGCTACCATATCTACAGCAAACTCATATCCTTTAAGTCGCATAAGGTCATCAATCATATCCTTTGCGTACATATCTACATTTCCACTTACAAAAATTGTATTTATCAATTTTTTATCTAATGGACTATTTTTTTCTATCTCAGAAAGCATATAAGTCAAATATTCTTTTGAGTTGTTTTTCTGATTTACAAATATTTTAAGTACATCTACAAAAGTTTCATTTTCCTCAGTTGTAATTCTTATTGGGATAATATTCATCGTACTACCAAACATAACATCCCTTTCAAATGTATATTCTTGCAAAATCAGACCATATATTAACTCTACTATATCCGTTATATTTATCCCCTGTTTTTCAGAAAACTTCTTTAATCTAGCGTATTTATCCTTATTAATTACTATTTTTTCTTTTGCTATTATGCCGTCTACTTCTTTGTTGAAGTAATCTGCTGGAATTTTTGCCATATTATTATAACCTTCAAGCAGATTAGACCAATGTAGTGCTGCTCTTTTTATTCTTTCCGAGCTTACAGACATCTTTTTTTCTGTATTTTCCATTCTAATTCCCCCTTTTCAAAGACTTGGAAGGGTTATTTGTAGTCGTATTTTTTTGTAGTTTCGCAAAGAACTACTCTTATTGTTTTATCAAACATATTTCTGTATGAGCTTAAGAATTCATTCAGTTCTCTGTCTGATAAATCTATAGCTTTATTGCTACAAAGTAGAACTTTATCCTCTTCTATTATTATCTCTATATCATTTAAATCATTCTTTATATAAGATGTTATATTACTTTTGATTTTTATTTTTTGACTGTATTTATCATAGAAGCCAGATGCTTTAGTATACCGGTCTACACTTTCTTGAGATGGATTTGAAGAACTTATTCCGCTTATTTTTTCTGGATCTAGTCCGAATTTTTTAAGCTGTTCGTCCATTTCTTTTGTATCCATTCCGTATCTTTCCATAAATTTCTGCTGTATTTTATAGAATTTTTCTTGAGATATATTGTTATCTCTCATATAGTCCATCATTTTTCTTGAAAAGCCAGCCATACTTAGGTTACCGCTAGCAACATCACTATAAAGGCTGTACATATAATCTTCAAATTTATCTACGTCAGATTCTTTTACTTTATTTTTTAATTCATTAAAATCTATTATTTCAGACATTTTTATACCTCCCGAAATTTTTGTTTAATTGCTTATCTATTTTTTAACTTTTAATTTAATTGGAAAAGCTATTTTTATATTAAAGATTATAACATATATAAATAAAATTTAGCTTAAAATTTTTGAAAATTTAATGGCTTTATCTTTATTTTATTCATAAGTATTTATTTAATAATGATATAAAAGTATTAAAATTAATTAAAAATGGGTAATACTATATCAAAAGCATTATTTTGGTTGTATATATGTTATCTTTTTATCCAAATATATTGAAAAAAGGCTTAAAAACTGTTATCTTCTATACATATGATTATTTTTATTTTTTAGTAATACTAACGTTTATCTAATTTATTTTTGTAATTATTTATGTTCTAAAAGTATATTTTAGGTGGTGAGTTCGATTTCAAAAAAAAATAAAAATTCAGCTTTTGCAATGCTGATAGCATTAATTATCGTTATGGTAATTTCATTTGGTGTTATTTATGCTGTAACCACTTTTGTTGGTATTGGTCTAATGACTTTAATCGGATTTGAATATAATTCTATTCCAGCAGTATTTTTATTCTTCTTTATTTTTGTATGTTTTACTATACCTCTAGATTTTATTAGTACGTCTATATTGGACTTCGTGCATTTTAAGGGACGTATTCCAGAATCTTTTTATAAGGTTTTGGAATTTTTAGTAGAGTTTGTTTTAGTTTTATTGGGATTGTTGGTTGTGGATAGTATTATGAAGTCTATTTCTATTCCTTTTAGGACTAAGATTTTATTCTCTGTGCTATTATATGTATTTACTTCTTCAATAGAGTATTTATTTTTAAAAGATAAAGAAGAAAATTAAAACATAATATTTAGTAAAAAAGAGTACCTATCGCATTGATAAGTACTCTTTTTAGTATGACGGGCATGCTATTAATCTGTG
This sequence comes from Peptoclostridium sp. AF21-18, assembly GCF_003478825.1. Taxonomy (NCBI): domain Bacteria; kingdom Bacillati; phylum Bacillota; class Clostridia; order Peptostreptococcales; family Peptoclostridiaceae; genus Peptoclostridium; species Peptoclostridium sp. AF21-18. The sequence goes on along the minus strand of NZ_QUGE01000007.1, from coordinate 19 downwards.
GTGAAAGTCCATAAAAGGC
>NZ_QUGE01000064.1:0-518 GCF_003478825.1 Peptoclostridium sp. AF21-18 | reverse complement strand
TGTTAAAATGATTATGAATGGTGGAATAGCGTCAATAAGATTAAGAGGATAAGTCACGGGTTGTGGCTATTATCTTAATTTAATAAAGAGTCATAATCCCGTGATATTTAAAGTTAATATTTAAATATAAAATTACAGGAGATTATGAAGATGATAAAAAAAGGAATAATTGTAGGAATTAATATAAATAATAAAAATAATTTTGATGAATCTATGGAAGAATTAAAAAATTTATGCTTAGCTTGCAAAATAGAAACTGTTGGTCAAATTAAGCAGAATTCAAAGAAAGTTAACTCTACTTTTTATATGGGTAGTGGGAAGATAGATGAATTAAAAAATTTAGTAGAAGAAAACAATGCAGATATAGTTATATTTAATAATGAATTATCAGCGTCACAAGTTAAAAATATTGAAGAAGAAATAAATTGTAATGTCATAGATAGAACTGCGTTAATATTAGATATCTTTGCAAATAGAGCAAAAACAAGAGAATCTAAATTACAAGTAGAGGTTGCGAA
>NZ_QUGE01000063.1:0-534 GCF_003478825.1 Peptoclostridium sp. AF21-18 | reverse complement strand
AATCAGTTTGTTATATCCGCTCAGATGTTATCTCAAAATATCTGGCATGGTTTGTATGGCGTTCGAACTATTTGTTCGAACTAAATATATCTGCTGTTCAGTTTTCAAAGTTCATTTAAAACTTTCATTTTATTTTCTATTTTCTTGCCCTCTCTCAAGGACAAGTATTATAATATCACCTTTACTCAACTAGGTCAACACTTTTTTTAACTTTTTTTATTATTTTTTTATATTTTTAAAAAATATCGTTCTTTATTAATTTTTATCACTTTATAATTCAGTATATTATTTATTTTTCAATCAATTATATTTATTTTTGTTCGTATTTTACTTTTTATTTTGTCTTTCAAATATATTTATATTTTCTACTTTTTCTTCGTATCTTTTCAAAAATATAGATAATAAATTCGATTTTTTCAAATAACAAATATATTTTTATCCATTTCTTTATCATAAATACAACATTTTTTCTTAGCATAACATATCAAGTAGGGGCTAACTTGTAGCCCCTCTCACACCACGGAGCGTGCCGTT
>NZ_QUGE01000062.1:0-568 GCF_003478825.1 Peptoclostridium sp. AF21-18 | reverse complement strand
TTTAATACGTTATAATAAAGCTTATTTGCTGATAGTATATAATTTATATAATATCTGTCATCAGTAGATAAATGTTCATTATTATAAGCAGCAGTCCTAATTTCATTTTTTGTATTAGACCAACCAGACTTTATATTTCCAATTGCATCTTGTAATGCTAGTTTCCAATATCTAGCTGGTAATTTCCATTGTTCATAAAACTTTGTACTTACCCATTCATCTCTGATTTTTCGAGGTTTTTCAATGATTAAAAGACTTTTTATTCCACTATATCTTGAATATACGTAATTTTTAACATTTTTGTATTCTCTTCCTATTTTTAATAATTCTTCAACATCATAATCATCAATTTTATAGGAATATTGTTTTACAGTTTTAGTTATTGTCTTTCCCATTTACCTCACCTCGATTCTATAACAAATTTTATCTTTCTAATTATATTATATACAAATCGAAGTTATATTATACAAATAATATAAAATTTTTTTTAAGTTTTTAAATAAATAAAAAATACGGTCGTTATATCTAAAATACATCCGTATATATTTTTAGAGTGTTCAATCGGAAT
>NZ_QUGE01000061.1:0-573 GCF_003478825.1 Peptoclostridium sp. AF21-18 | reverse complement strand
TGGATAGAGCAACGCCCTTCTAAGGCGTGTGTCGAAGGTTCGAATCCTTCTGCGCTCATTTTTTATTGTGGTCTATTAGCTCAGTCGGTAGAGCACTTGACTTTTAATCAAGGTGTCCCGCGTTCGAATCGCGGATAGATCATTTTTTATATATGGAGAGGTGTCCGAGTGGTTTAAGGAGCTGGTCTTGAAAACCAGTGATGCTTAACGGCACCGTGGGTTCGAATCCCACCCTCTCCGCCATATTTAGGAGAAGTACTCAAGAGGCTATAAGAGGAGCCCCTGCTAAGGGTTTAGGCTGGGTAACACCGGTGCGAGGGTTCGAATCCCTCCTTCTCCGCCAAGATAAATCGAGGTGTAGCGCAGTTTGGTAGCGCACGTGGTTTGGGACCATGGGGCCGGGGGTTCGAGTCCCTTCACCTCGACCATTTATGGGCCTATAGCTCAGGTGGTTAGAGCGCACGCCTGATAAGCGTGAGGTCGCTGGTTCGAGTCCAGCTAGGCCCACTCATTTATGCCTAGATAGCTCAGTCGGTAGAGCAGGGGACTGAAAATCCCCGTGTCGGTGGTTCG
>NZ_QUGE01000060.1:523-729 GCF_003478825.1 Peptoclostridium sp. AF21-18 | reverse complement strand
GCTGACTTGTAATCAGCAGGTTGTAGGTTCGAGTCCTATCACCAGCTCCAAATATGGAGGATTTCCCGAGTGGCCAAAGGGGGCAGACTGTAAATCTGTTAGCATCGCTTTCGGTGGTTCGAATCCACCATCCTCCACCAAAATAAAATATGCGCGGATGTGGCGGAATTGGCAGACGCACTAGACTTAGGATCTAGCGCCTACGG
>NZ_QUGE01000060.1:0-513 GCF_003478825.1 Peptoclostridium sp. AF21-18 | reverse complement strand
GCACTAGACTTAGGATCTAGCGCCTACGGCGTGGGGGTTCGACTCCCTTCATCCGCACCATATAAAGTGCATATTAAAAACAAAATACATTCTGCGGGAATAGTTCAGCGGTAGAGCGCGACCTTGCCAAGGTCGAAGTCGCGAGTTCGAATCTCGTTTCCCGCTCCAAAAGCATTGTTGATGTGGGTGCATAGCTCAGCTGGATAGAGCAACGCCCTTCTAAGGCGTGTGTCGAAGGTTCGAATCCTTCTGCGCTCACCATGTTGGGGATTCGCCAAGTCGGTAAGGCATAGCACTTTGACTGCTACATTCGTAGGTTCGAGTCCTGCATCCCCAGCCAATATAATGTTAAAAATAGTTAGAAATGATGATTAATCTGGTTCATTAGCTCAGTTGGTAGAGCACCTGACTCTTAATCAGGGAGTCCTGGGTTCGAGTCCCAGATGAATCACTTTTATAAATATGGAGAGGTGTCCGAGTGGTTTAAGGAGCTGGTCTTGAAAACCAGTGATG